>CANQCJ010000029.1 GCA_947589205.1 uncultured Ruminococcus sp.
CCTCACCAGACCTCTTGGGGAGCGACGACGCGGCTTATCGGCGCGATCATCATGACACACGGCGACGACAGCGGTCTTGTGCTGCCGCCCGCAGTGGCTCCGATACAGGTAATTATCGTACCCGTTCAGCAGCATAAGGACGGCGTTCTGCAAAAAGCGGACGAGCTTCTTAAAAAGTTCAAGGCTCTCGGTGTGCGGGTAAAAATTGACGACAGCGACAATTCGCCGGGCTGGAAATTCGCCGAATACGAAATGCGCGGCGTACCGCTCAGAGTGGAAATAGGTCCCAAGGATATCGAGAATGACCAATGCGTCTGCGCGATCAGATACAGCGGAGAAAAGCGGATCGTCTCGCTTGAAAATTCGCTTGAAACGTTTTCTAAAGCCGTCAAGGCTTTGCTTGAAAAAGAGATACCGCAGGGTATGTACTACAAAGCGGCTCAAAATCGCGCGGCTAAGACCTATCAATGCACAACGATAGACGAGATGAATACCGCGCTTACCGAAAAGGGCGACGGCTTTATCGAAGCGATGTGGTGCGGCGATCCCGAGTGCGAGGAAAAGGTAAAGGAGCTTACCGGCGCAGGCTCGCGCTGCATACCTATCGAACAGCACGAAATAAGCGACAGGTGCGTTTGCTGCGGCAAGGAAGCAAAGCATATGGTGCTTTGGGGCAAGGCTTATTAAAGCTTTTAAAAATGATCCCGGAGTTTTTTACGCTCCGGGTATTTTTTATAATATCAATTCTTTCAAAGCGGCGATAAGCTTGTCGGTCTGTTCGTCAGTGCCAATGGTTATCCTTAACCGATCGCCTATCTTGGGTTTGTCCCAATATCTTACAAATATTCCCTTTTGGCGCAGAAATTCAAAAATTTCCTTTGCGTCAAGGCTTTTGTGCTTAACAAACAAAAAGTTCGTACTGCTGTCGGGCATCTCAAAGCCCAAAGCGCGAAGCTCTTTAGCCGCGCGCTCTCTTGTCGCTATGACCTTTGAGACGATATTTCTGAAATACTCCTCGTCCTCAATCGCGGCGACACCCGCTTCTATCTGCACTCTGTCGAGCGGATAGGAATTATAGCTGTCCTTTACCGCGCCGAGAACGCTTATAAGCTCCGGCGAACCTATAGCCATGCCTATCCTCATTCCCGCCATAGCTCTCGATTTTGAGAAGGTCTGTGTAACAAGCAGGTTCTCATATTTTTTTGTCAGCTCGACCGCCGAATAGCAGCCGAAATCCACATACGCCTCGTCCACGATAACAACGCAGTCACGGTTGTGCTCTAAGATGTCGACGATAAATTCTTTGTCTCTGCCGATAGATGTCGGCGCGTTCGGGTTGGCGATGACCACGCCGCCGTTTTCGGGGTAGTAGTCGGAGGCGATGATGTTGAAGCTCTCGTCCACCTCGGGGGTGCGGCAGGGTATCTTCAGCAGGGCGCACCACACCGGATAGAACGAATAGGTCACGTCCGGGAAAAGTATCGGTTTATCGGAATTGAAAAACGCGCGGAACGCCGCAGCAAGCACATCGTCCGAACCGTTGCCGATAAAGATATTTTCATAGCTTAACGAAACGCCGTTGGCGTTACCGAGACGCTCCGCCGCGGCTTTTCTGAGCGGGGCTGAATCCATTGACGGATAGAGCCTTAACGAAAAATCGCGTTCCTTAAGCAGCCTTTCGACCGACGGAGAGGGCGGATAGGGCGACTCGTTGGCGTTGAGCTTTATTATGTCGTCGGACTTCGGCTGTTCGCCGGCGGTGTAGGGGCTGATGTCGATAAAATTTTTGCGCCACATATTCTCACTCCCCCGCTATATACGCTCTTACCCTAAGCTCTATCCCGATGCTGTCGGCGAGAGCCTTTGAACGCGCCGTTTCCTCTTCGCCGATAATATCCACCACCGTGAACATAACTCTCGGCACATAGGACTTTACCTCGGAGGCAAATTTCAGCATTGCCGCAAAGCAGTCGGTCTTAAAGGACGGGCGGGTCACCTTGTCGTAGCTTTCCTTGTCGGAAGCGTTAAGGCTTATAGATACGCAGTCGATAAGTCCGCTCAGCTCCTTGGAAATGCTTCTTTCGTTTATAAGCTCTCCCAGACCGTTGGTGTTGAGCCTTATCGAGGTTTTGCAGCGGCTTCTGATATATTCGGCGGTCTGCTTTAAAAGCTCAAGCTCGCAGGTAGGCTCGCCGTAGCCGCAGAAAACTATTTCCTTATAGCCTTCAAGCTTACGCTTATCGAGGTCGGCTTTTATTTCATTGATATTCGGCTGATGCTCCAGCCAGAGCGGTTCGGAGCCGTAAGCCGAATCGCCGTTGCCCCTTATGCAGAAGGTACAGGCGCAGGGGCATTTGTTTGTGATATTGAGATAAAGCGAATCGCCTATCTCATACGATATCGTCATTGCTTTTTTCATACTATCGCTTCCTTAAATTTATTTTCCGACGCAGAATTTAGAAAACACCTCGTCGACAACGCTTTCGGTGACGCGTTCTCCGATAAGCTCCGAAAGCGCGTCCGCCGCTTGTGTGATGTCGATAGTCACCGCGTCCGCAGTCATTCCCGCGTTCAGCGCAGCTATTGCTTTTTTCAGATACTTCGCCGAGCATTCAAGGCGGTCTTTTTGCCGCTCGTTTACGAATATCGCGCTGTCGTCGTCTCCGACAGCCCCGAAAAGCTCTGCGGCGGCGCGTTCGAGCGCGTCTCTGCCGTCTCCGGTCTTTGCGGAAATTTCTATTATCCTGCCGACGGCGAGCCTGCGGTACTGTTCGCAGAAGCTTTGATCGGCAATATCCGTCTTGTTTATAAGCGAAATTATCTTTGCATCGCTGCCCCTGAGCCTTTCGATAAGCTTCAGATCGTCCTCGTCCGGCGGCGCGCTCCCGTCAAATACCGCGATGATGAGCGCGCTTTCTTCGATGCGCTTTTCGGCAAGCAGTATGCCTATCCGTTCGACCTCTTCATCGGAGGTCCGCAAGCCCGCCGTGTCCGACAGCCGCAGCGTTATATCGCCGAGACGGACGGTCTCTTCGATTATATCGCGGGTAGTGCCGGCAATATCGGTGACTATCGCGCGTTCAAAGCCGAGAAGCAGGTTCATCAGCGTTGATTTGCCTACGTTCGGTTTGCCCGCGATGACTGCGGGTACGCCGTTTTTCAGAGCCAAGCCGTTGTCGTAGGCGTTCAGCAGCTTTTGTGAGGTCTCGAGCGCGTTATTGAGCGTTAAGCTTATCGCCTGCGGCGTTACCTCGGGGATATCCTCCTCCGGATAGTCCGCCCAAGCCGCAAGAGAGCCTAACAGCGTTATGAGCCGTTGACGGACGGCGTTTATTTTTTCAAAAAGCGCGCCCTGACGGGTAAGATTTGCAGAGCGCAGAGAAAGCTCGCCCTGTGCCGATATGGTCTCCATGACCGCCTCCGCCTGCGTCAGCGACAGCTTGCCGTTTAAAAACGCAAGCTTTGTAAATTCGCCGCGCTGAGCGGGTCTCGCGCCGTTTTCGCAGCAAAGGCGGAGAATTTTTTTCGTAATATATATCCCGCCGTGGCAGGATATCTCGGCGGTGTTTTCGCCGGTGTAGGATCTCGGCGCGCGAAAGACCGTCAGCACCGCATCGTCTATGACCGCTCCGCTTTTGTCCTTTATATGCCCATAGGCGCAGGTGTACCCCGCCATCGAGCTTACTTCCTTTCCGTCCGCGCGGAAAAATACACGCGAGGCTGTTTCTATTGCGTCCTCGCCGCTTATTCTTATTACCGAAAGCGCGCCCTGAGCTATCGGGGTCGATATGGCGCATACTGCGTTCAAAGCCTACACCTCGCTTACAAGCTTTTTTTCTTTATCTGACCGGCGTTCCTCGGATATTTTTCCGGGGTGGGCGCGGTCTTTTCAATTATTATCAGCGTTCGTTCGCTGCCGTCGGGCAGCGTGTATTTTTTTATATCGCCGACCGTTCCGCCGAGTATCTTTATGGCGTTTCCCGCCTGTTCAAGCTCCTCACCGCCGCTGCTTCCCTTTAGCGCGGCGAATTTTCCGCCGACCCTTACAAACGGCAGACAGTATTCGCAGAGCTTATCGAGCGGGGCAACCGCTCTTGCGGCGGCGATGTCGAAGGTCTCACGCATTTGAGAGGTTTTGGCAAGCTCCTCCGCCCTGCCGTGGATACAGCGCGCTTTGAGATTAAGCGTATCGAGCAGCGTTTCAAGAAAATTTATCCGCTTGTTCAGGCTGTCTATCAGCGTAAGCTCTATGTCGTTCCTGACGATCTTCAGCGGTATAGAGGGAAATCCCGCGCCCGTGCCGATGTCGGCAGCGCAGGCTCCCTGCGGGAGGTCGAAAAGCGTGAACGGATAAACGCTGTCGAAAAAATGCTTTATCGCAATTTCCCTCGGGTCGGTTATCGCGGTCAGATTTATTTTTTCGTTCCACTCGATAAGAAGGTCGGCATAGACGGAAAATCGGCGGTAGATCTGTTCGTCAATATTCCCGCCGAAAATTTCCTCGAGCTGTGGAAGGTCTATAAAATTCATGATGTTTGCTCTCCGTTTTCTCTTGCAAGCCATATCAGCAGGACGTTGATATCGGCGGGGTTGACCCCGGATATGCGGCTTGCCTGTCCGATGCTGAGCGGTTTTATTTTGTTGAGCTTTTCCGCGGCTTCTAAACGCAGACCTTTTATCCGGGAATAGTCGGTATCGGTATCGAGCGATCTCTTTTCGAGCTTTCTCATCGCTTCGACCTGTTCGAGCTGTATCGCGATATAGCCCTCGTATTTTATGTTAAGCTCCGCCTGTTCGCAGATCTCCTCGTCAAGCGCCGGACGCTGTTCGTCAAACGGCGCGAGCGACAAATAATCGAGCTGCGGACGCTTTATAAGCTGCGAAAGCTTAATGCCGGTCGAGATAGGCTCCGTGCCGCGCGAGACGAGAAGCTCGTTGAGCTTGTCCGTCGGGGCGATATTTACGCTTTTAAGGCGTTTTGTTTCGTTCTCGATAAGCTCTTTCTTTTTGAGCAGTCTTGCGTATCTTTCGTCGGATATAAGTCCGACCTCGTGACCCTTTTCGGTCAGGCGCAGGTCGGCGTTGTCCTGCCGCAGAAGCAGGCGGTATTCGCTGCGCGAGGTCATCATTCTGTACGGGTCGCTGCAGCCCTTTGTGACAAGATCGTCTATCAGCGTTCCGATGTAGGAGGAGGCGCGGTCTAAAATGAGCGGGTCTCTGCCTTGCAGCTTTAACGCGGCGTTTATTCCCGCGATAAGTCCCTGCGCCGCCGCCTCCTCATAGCCCGACGTGCCGTTGAACTGACCCGCGCCGTAAAGCCCCGGGATCTTTTTAAATTCAAGCGTCGGCAGCAGCTGTGTCGGGTCGCAGCAGTCGTATTCTATCGCGTAGGCGTTTCGCATGATCTCGACGTTTTCAAGTCCGGCTATCGTGCGCATGAAAGCGAGCTGAACGTCCTCGGGGAGAGAGCTGGACATTCCCTGAACGTATATCTCGTCGGTGTCAAGTCCCATCGGCTCTAAAAAAAGCTGGTGGCGGGGCTTGTCGGAAAAACGCTTTATCTTGTCCTCGATAGACGGGCAATAGCGCGGACCTACCCCCTCTATCTGCCCGGAATACATCGCCGAACGTTCGATGTTGTCCATTATGACCTTGTGGGTGCGTTCGTTGGTGTAGCCCATATAACAGCAGATCTTGTTTTCGAGCGGCTTGTCGTTCTCAAAGGAAAACGGGGTTATTTTTTCGTCGCCGTATTGTATTTCGAGCTTTGAAAAATCTATCGAGCGGCGGTGTACGCGGCAGGGCGTGCCGGTCTTGAAGCGTCTGAGCTCAACGCCTATCGCCCTGAGCGAATCGGAAAGGCGGTTTGCCGGCAGGGTGTGATCCGGTCCGCTTTCATAGCTGACGTTTCCGACAAAGATCCTGCCGTTTAAATACGTTCCCCCCGCGATTATGACAGCCTTCGCGCCGTATTCGCTGCCGAGCTTGCTTTTTACGCCGCAGAGCTTGCCGTTTTCATCGGTGAGGATATCCGTTATCTCGTCCTGCTTCAAGAAAAGCTTATCGGCAGCTTCAACGGTCTTTTTCATATATAAATGGTACTTTACCCTGTCCGACTGAACGCGCAGACTGTGTACGGCGGGACCTTTTCCGCGGTTAAGCATTCGCGACTGCAAAAAAGTAGCGTCCGCCGCTTTTCCCATTTCTCCGCCGAGAGCGTCTATCTCGCGCACCAAATGACCCTTAGCCGTTCCGCCTATCGAGGGGTTGCAGGGCATATTCGCTACAGCGTCCAGCGATATTGTAAACAGCGCGGTCTTAGCTCCGAGACGGGCGGCGGCAAGCGCGGCTTCGCAGCCGGCATGACCCGCGCCGACGACGGCTATGTCAAAATTATCGAGCATATTTTTCAGCGGCATCTTTCCAGCTTGTCCTTGCCGCCCATGTAGGGTCTCAATGCCTCCGGTACTGCGACCGTGCCGTCCGCTTTGAGGTTGTTTTCAAGATATGCTATCAGCATACGCGGCGGCGCGACGACGGTGTTGTTTAGGGTGTGGGCAAAGTATTTTTTGCCGTCCTCGCCCTTTACTCTTATGCCGAGCCTGCGCGCCTGAGCGTCGCCGAGATCCGAACAGCTTCCTACCTCGAAATATTTCTGCTGTCTCGGGCTCCACGCTTCAACGTCGAGACTTCTGACCTTGAGATCTGCCAAGTCGCCCGAACAGCATTGCAGCGTTCTTACGGGAATATCGAGAGTTCTGAAAAAGTCAACGGTGTTTCTCCAGAGCTTTTCATACCAAAGCTCGCTCTCCTCCGGCTTGCAGACGACTATCATTTCCTGCTTTTCAAACTGATGTATGCGGTAAACGCCGCGTTCCTCAATGCCGTGCGCGCCAACCTCTTTTCTGAAGCAGGGGCTGTAGCTTGTGAGCGTCTGCGGCAGCTGGGCTTCGGGGATTATCGTGTCGATGAATTTTCCTATCATCGAATGCTCCGACGTGCCGATGAGATAGAGATCCTCGCCCTCGATCTTGTACATCATGTTTTCCATTTCCGCAAAGCTCATAACACCGGTCACAACATCGGATCTTATCATAAACGGCGGGATATAGTAGGTAAATCCGCGGTCTATCATGAAATCTCTCGCATAGGAAAGTATCGCCGAATGAAGTCTTGCGATGTCGCCCTTGAGATAGTAAAATCCGTTGCCGCTCGTCTTGTCGCGCGCCACGTCAAGCTCTACGCCGTTGAGCGATTCCATTATGTCGATGTGGTAGGGCACCTCGTAGTCGGGCACTATCGGTTCGCCGAATCTTTCAAGCTCAACGTTTTCCTTGTCGTTTTTGCCTATCGGCACCTCCTCGCCGATAAACTGCGGGATAACCAGCATTCTCCTGCGGATCTCCTCCTCTAGCTCCTTTTCCCTCGCCGGGAGCTGCTCTAATTCCTCACCGTACTCCTTGACCTGCGCCTTTACCCTTTCAGCCTCCTCCTTTTCGCCCTTCGCCATAAGTCCGCCGATCTGCTTGCTCAGCTTGTTGCGCTGTGCGCGAAGCTCGTCCGCGCGGGTCTTTGCGGCGCGAAACTGCTTGTCAAGCTCTATTACCTCGTCCACGAGAACGAGCTTTTCATCTTGAAATTTCTTCTTGATATTTTCCTTTACCCTCTCAGGCTCGGTCCTTAAAACCTTGATGTCTAACATTTGTTATCACTCCATAAAAATATTTTTAAATGTTCCATGTGGAACAATTCATTTTTCGTCAAATCCCGAAATAAAGCTCATAAGCTCTTTTTCACCGTCGAATGTAAATTTTATGCTGTATTTTTTGCCCTCTTTTTTTATCGCCGCGTCGAGACCGCAGACGCTTTTTAACTGCTGCTGTGCCGACACCGCGCTTTTTTCAAAATCGCTGTAGACGTTCTTTTTCTTCGGCTCAGCCGTTTTTTTCGGCTTGGCGGTCTGGGCTATCAGACCTTCGAGGCCGCGCACGGTCAGCGACCGTTCTATACACTGCTCGCAGAGCCTTTCGCAAAGCTCCTTATCCTCGATCCCGCAGAGCAGCTTTGCGTGCCCCGCCGAGACCTCGCCGTCGGCTATGCTTTTTTGCACCCTTTCGGGCAGATTCAGCATTCGCGTTGAATTAGCTATCCCCGCGCGGGAACGCCCGAGAGATTCGGCAAGCTGCTGCTGGGTCATTCCGAAGTCGTCCATAAGCCGCTTGTAAGCGCGCGCTTCCTCGATAGGGTCGAGATCCTCGCGCTGCAGGTTTTCTATCAGCGAGATCTGCGCGGCTTCGCTTTCGTCAAGCTCTCTGACGAGCGCGGGTATCTCCTGCAGGCCCGCCATTCTTGCGGCGCGCCACCTGCGTTCGCCCGCGACTATCCTGTAGCTGCCGTTTTCGAGCGGTCGGACGAGTATCGGCTGCAAAACTCCGTGTCGGGCGATGTTGTCCGCAAGCTCGCTCAGCTTTTCCTCGTCAAAGACCGTCCTCGGCTGCGACCTGTCGGGTTCTATCAGCGATATGCGCAGCTCGCTTACGCCGCCGCTGTCCGTCTCGTGAAAATTGTCCTCAAAAAGCATATCCAGACCGTTTTTCATTCGATTTTTCTTCGCCATTTGTCATTCACCCTTTCTTCGGTCTCTTTTTATCATCTCTTTCGCGAGAGCCTCATAGGCTCTGCTTCCCTTTGATTTTTTATCGTAATAAAGCGCGGGCATACCGAATCCCGGCGCTTCGGAAAGCGCGATGTTGCGGGGGATCACCGTTTCAAATACCTCTCCGGGAAAGTATTTTTTTACCTCCTTGACGATCTGCCCGGTGACCTTGTAGCGTTCGACGTACATCGTAAAGAGTATCCCCTCGATAGTAAGCTGCGGGTTATAGCTTTGCTGCACGCGCTTGATCGTGGAATTAAGCTCCGCAAGTCCCTCGAGCGAGAGAAATTCGCACTGTATCGGAATTATCACCGAGTCCGCAGCCGTCAGGGCGTTTACGGTGAGCATATCGAGCGTCGGCGGGCAGTCGATGAATATTCTGTCGTAAAACTCTCTCGCCTGCTCTATCGCTTCACGCAGCTTTAAGGCTTTGCCCCTCATGCTTATAAGCTGCGCGGAAGCCCCCGACAGCCGCTGAGTTGTCGGCACGAGACTGACGCCTCTGAACTCGGTCGGCGCGGCGGCTTCAAAGACCGTACATTCGCCCATGAGCGCTTCATAGACGGTATTGCGAATGCTTTTTTTGCGCACGCCGAGACTGGTCGTTGAGTTGCCCTGCGGGTCAAAATCTATTATCAGCACTTTTTCGCCGCGGTTCCCGAAAACGGCGGCAAGGTTGACGACCGTTGTGGATTTTCCCACGCCGCCCTTCTGGTTAGAGACGGCAATTACCTTTCCCATATGTATTTTTTCCTTTCATAAATGGCATATCTTTATTATACTACATTTTCCGCGTTTTGAAAAGCCCTTTGGCAAAATTTTTTACAATATTTTTTTCGTTATGATTCGCCGTTTGCCGGGTAAAATTTTTTCGTTTGCCGCGCTTTTTTGAAAGGCTTTAGGATCTATGCGCGGATAATGTCGGGAAATTATTCGTATAAGGGTATTTTCAAAGCTTTTTTTCTCTGCTATAATTTAATCATAAATTTATTTTGGAGGAAAAAGCTATGCTTGCGCTTTTACATAAAAAAGCTCCCGCCGCGCCGCAGGTGGTGCAGATACCGATAAGCGAGATCGCTCCGAACCGTTCTCAGCCGCGCAGACGTTTTTCCGCGGACGAGCTTACGAAGCTTGCAAAAAGCATTTCTCAGCTTGGCGTCTTGCAGCCGCTTACTATCCGACGCGTTGGGGAGGGCTTCGAGCTTATCTGCGGCGAGCGGCGGCTTCGGGCGGCAAAGCTTGCGGGGCTTGAAGCCGTGCCGTGTATAATTTCGGACGTTTCCGACAAATATTCCGCGCTTGAAGCACTTGTGGAAAATATCCAGCGCGAGGATCTCGACTTCTTTGAACAGGCGCGGGGATTAAAGCTGCTTATCGACAATTTCGGCATGACCCAGCAGCAGGCGGCGGTCTCTCTCGGCATCTCGCAGCCGGCTGTAGCCAACAAGCTCCGCCTGCTTCGGCTTTCGGACAAGCACCGCGCTATGATACTCAATTATTCGCTGACCGAACGTCACGCCCGCGCGCTTTTGCGGCTTGACGAGCAGCGGCGCGATGAAGCGCTTTCTCTGATCTGCGAACGCCGCCTTACCGCCGAGAGCACGGAAAAATACATCGAAGCTTTGCTGAAGCAGGACAAGGTTCGGGAGAGCTACGCGCGGAGAGCGGGCGCGCTCGGCGATGTCAGACTGTTTTTTAATACGGTCGAAAAGGCTTTGAACATCATGCGAATGGCGGGCGTGGACGCAAGCTCAGAGAAAAAGCAGAACGAGGGGTACATCGAATACGTCATAAGGATCCCCGACAAGGACGGCAAAAAGCGCGAAGATTGACCGCTCCGCGCTTTGTCGAAAAATGTTCCACGTGGAACATTATTTATTTTTCCGCTCTATCATGAGAATAATTATCCCGTCCTTGTATTCGAGAACAAACAGAAGTATAAACATCATAACGCCCGCGAGCGTCAGTATCAGCGAGCCTTTAAGGTAGTCGGGCGCAAATTTCAAAACGACGGTGTTTTCGCCCTTTTCAAGCGGCACGGTGATAAGCGCGCCTGCGGAGACGGCAGTTTTGACCTCCCTGCCGTTGACCGTGACCTTCCAGCCGGGCTCATCGGGGATAGTCGTAAAAAGATACTGTCCGCCGCTGTCGGCGGTGCATTTTCCCTCGACGCGTTCGCTTTCAAAGCTTGTTATCTCAAACGAACGCTCTTGCAGCGCGGCGGCTGTCTGTGCGAATTTTTCGTGGTCGAAGCTGTAGAATAGCTCGTCGCTCCAGTAAGCCTCGTTGTCCTCGTTGTCAATGGTCACTCTTACTCTGACGTCCTCGTTTTGCAGGAAATGACCGAGGTCTAAGATCGAATAATTGTCGCCGACAAAGAATCTTCCGGCAAAATCCATAGCTCCGTCGCCGTTTTGATATTCCTCCTCGTCGAGCACCCAGACGTTGCAGGTGCGCTCATAGTCTGTGGGGAGGTACATATAAAGATCGCTTTCCTTGTCCATTTCGATGATGAAATCTATATGCGCCTCGCCGACCGCCGTGTCCGCCGGGGAATATTTCTTGTGTTTTCCGTCGCTGACGTTTGCAATTCTTAAATTGTATTCCTCGCTGTCCTTTGGGATAATACGGCTGAAATATTCCGTCACCTGCGGCTGAGAGCTTAACGCGCTGTAAAGGATATTCTGATTTTCAAACGGGTCGGCGTCGCTCAAGGCGATGGAATTTATATTTTCTCCGCAGACCGCGCCGAGACCGAACGTATAGGGGTTTTTGTAAAACTTATAGGTCGCGTCGGTCTCCTCGATGTGGGTGGCGAGCTTGTAGTCCTCCGGGATCTTCGTTCTGCTGTCCTTGTGGAGAGTTTCGCCTTTTTCGGTCACGTTGTCCATAAGATAGCGTATATCGAATATCGAATCAGTGATATAGGTCGAGCCTTCATATTTTGTGTAGTGTCCGCCGTAGGCGTAGCCGAGCTGCTTCAACAGCGTGAGCGCGGGGGCGTTCATTACCGAGCTTGAATGTGAAACGCCGTAATAGCCCGTGCCGATAGGGTCGTTGACCGTGCGGTGGAAGGTCGCTTCCATTCTGTAGAACAGATCTTTATCGAAAGTCTTGATATGCTTTACCGCGTCGCGGGTATCGGACATATACGGTTCATAGGAGGTGTACTTGCTGTAGGCAACGTCGTCGTCTATTTTTTGCAGCGTGTCCATAGAATTTATCAGCAGCTCCGCGCCGACGGCGATGACGGTGACGATACAGAGTATCTTTGAGGTCTTGTATTTTCTGTTAAGATAGATAAGCAGGAAATATACCGCCAGCGCGATCGCCGACAGCCATATGCCGCCTATGACGGCGTACTGCTTTGTTTCGTTGGTCTCGAGAATTTTGCTTCGGGTATCGAAGGTGGAAAAATGCTCAAAGCCTTCGCGTTCGCACCAGATAAGGAAGGTAATTGCGGCAAAGAAAACTCCGCCTATCTCTTTCGGCGTTATGCCGTCAAGCCTTTCAAAGGCTTCAAACGCCATTGTCAATATCAGGAACGATACCGTGAAGGAATACCTGTAGGGCAGCCAGTTGGGCACCTGAAAGCCGTGCCAGACTATATCCGCCGGTCTTATATACATAAAAACGAGCATTATAAAAAGCAGTATACCGCTTGCCGCCTTGTGCTTTATCTCAATTTTATTGTTCATAAAGAACAGCGGTACGAGCAGTATAACAGCCGTTGAGCAGTATAGCATCGGCAGTCCCTCGGGGTATACCGTGTCGTAGCTGAGCGGGAAAAGCTTTGTTATAAGGCTCAAAAAGTCAAACTGCGCCGCCATAGACCAGTCGGGATCGGTAAAATCGAGCTTTCCGAGCTTCAGCGCGTTGTAGACCGGGGCTAACACCCAAGCCGCGGCAAAGACCGCCGCCGCCGTGCCTGCGGCAAATTTTAACAGGGTACGTATCGGACGCTTCGGGAAAAGCCTGCGGGGTTCGCCGAAATAGCAGAAAACGAAATAGCAGAGGGTGAAAAATCCTATCATGTAGCCGATATAAAAATGCGCCATGAACATCAGCGACAGCGGTACCGCCATAGGCAGCACCTTGCCCTTTTCAATGAGCAGCTTAACTCCCCGGCAGATGAGCGGAAGATATATAAGCCCGTCCAGCCACATAGGGTCCATAAGCTGTACGACCATGTAGGACATCAGCGAATACATCAGCGAAAAAATAACGACCGCGCGGTCTCTTGCTTTTTCACTGCTGTTTTTCAAAAAAAACGCAAAGCTTACCGACGCGCTGCCGATCTTTAACAGCTGGATAGTCTCGATACAGCCGCACATAGCGGTGCGCGGGAAAATGCAGACAAGCAGCATGAACGGACTTGCCAGATAGTAGGCGAAGATACCGAACATATTTCCCGAGAGGTTTCTCGACCAGTTGTAAATAAGTCCGTCGCCGCTTAAAAGCGCGTCTCTCCACGCTTCGTAATAATAAACATACTGCCCGTTAAGATCGAGCACAAGCACCGAACCGTCGTCAAACGGATGCACGCCGAAAAGGGCATATGCAAGGTACATTATGCCGACGGGCAGCACAAAGCAAAGCAGATACAGAAAAATTCTTTTATTTTTCATTTTTATCACCGGGTGTGAAATTCAGCTTTTCACTAATGATATACCTCGGACGCTGTTTTATCTCTTCATATATCTTTGCAAGATAGTATCCGATTATACCGAGACTGAACATGATTATCGCGGAGGTGATAAGCTGTAAAAGTATAACGGTCGGGAATCCCTCCGCGGAATTTCCCGTGATCGTATTATAAAGGGTGTCTATGCCGAAAATGACCGCAATTATAAACGTTATAACTCCCGCAACGGTAACGAGCTGCATCGGAGCGGAGGTGAACGAGGTTATCGACGTAAGCGCGTACCTTACCAGTGAGCGGAAGCTGAATTTGCTTTCGCCGTTTGCGCGCTCGGCAACGTCGAAATATACCCGCTTGGTCTCAAAGCCTATCCAGCCCGACATCGCTCTGAAAAAGGTCAGCCGTTCGGGCATGGCAAGCAGCGCGTCAACGGCGCGGCGGTCAAGCAGCTTAAAATCGCTCGTGTCCGCCATATCAACGCCGGAGGCTCTTTGGATAAGCTTATAAAAAAGCTTCGCCAGACCTCTGTGAGAAGCCGATTCCTCTCCTCTCGAGCGTTTTCTTGCTTCCACAACGTCGGTATCTCCCTGCGCCCAGAGCTTATACATTTCTATGAGCGTTTCCGGCGGGTGCTGAAGATCGCAGTCCATTATCGCGCAGGCGTCTCCGCAGGCGTTTTCCAGTCCCGCGAAGATAGCGGCCTCCTTGCCGAAATTTCTGCTGAACGATATAGCCTTTATGCGTTCGTCGCTTGCGGCAAGCTGCGTCAGGCGCAGCCAGGTCCTGTCGGAAGAGCCGTCGTTTACGAAAATAAGCTCATAGTCGATATTGTATGAGGAGAGTACGCGGCTTATCGCGCTTGCGGCAAGCGGCGCGTTATCCTGTTCGTTGTATGCCGGAATGATAACAGAAAGCAATTTTTCTTCCCCCTAAAAAGCTTTACAGCGGATGTGTTATATTAAAGTCGTTTCTCACTCTGCCGAACGCCGTGCCCATCGAGATGATGTAAATATACATCAGCAGCATTGATATTACCTGTACCGTACCTGCGGCGGTGCGTATCGCGCCGTCCGGGATAAGGCGGTAGGCTATATCGGAAGCAAGACTCAGCAGTGTAAAAAACGCGGCTTTTTGCCATGCGTTTTTTAACGCTCTGACGAGCGACGGGTCGTTGGTTATATCCTTTTGCTCCGTATCCCTTTGGATATCGTACATATGCTCTATAAGCGAACGCTGGTTTATTATTATTAGTACTACCGAAAGACTGCCGAAAATTATCGACAGCAGGTTGGCGAGCGCGCCCTTTGTTACGCCGAAGGAGTTTAGACAGGCGCAGACAAGCCCCCCGGCAGTGCATAGTGCAGCTGCCGAGGTCATTGCCTTAAATCTGCCAAAGCTTTCAAATATCGGCTCTATTTCCTTATATCCGCCAAGCATAAACCCCATGCCTATGAGCTTTATCACATAGGTCAGCGGTATATCGAGGCTGAATTTTATCGAGCATAGAATAAATCCGACTGAAAAAAAGTTCATATTAGTTTCTCGGAACGAGAGCTATTATTCTTGAAGCGAATTCGTTGAAGTTCAGCGTCTGGAGTATTACCTTTCCGGGACCGGTGAGCTTTGTATTGAAAAGACCCTCTCCGCCGAACATTATGTTTTTAATACCCTTTACCGTCTGTATCTCGTACTGAACGGTAGGATCGAAAGCTACTATGTTTCCGCTGTCTACAAGTAAAACCTCTCCCGCGGCAAGATCCTTTTCTATCCTGTCGCCGTCGATCTCCAAGAAGAGCATTCCGTCGCCGACTGCCTGCTGGAGAACAAAGCCCTCGCCGCCGAACAGACCTGCGGAAAATTTCTTTGTTAATGTAAGATTCATCTGTACTCCCGGAGTAGCACAAAGGAAC
>CANQCJ010000030.1 GCA_947589205.1 uncultured Ruminococcus sp.
CCTGTCTTGAAAAAGCCGTAGAGCAGGATAGAGGACTTTCCGCAGTAAGATACCCGCGCGGAAAGCAGTGCGAAGAAACGCAAAAGGACAGCCGCGCCGAAACAAATTTCCGTTTGTTTGCAGCGGAGGGCGAGCCGAAAACGCTTGCCGTTACATACGGCAGACTTGCCAAAGAGCTGCTGAAAGCGCGTGAGCTTAACGGCGAAAAATTTGACGCTTTGCAGCTTGTCGAGATCTTCCCGATAAGAGACGAGATCATAGAGATCTTAAAGCGTTATGACAGGATAGTTTTCTTTGAAGAATGCTATCGCTTCGGCTGCATCGGAGAAAAATACGCCGCTCTCGGTCTGCCGGTCGAAATAACCGCGCTTGACGGCTTCGTGCGCCACTCAAGCCCGAAAACGCTTCTTGACGAAGCGGGTCTGACGGCGCGGAAAATGGCTGAAAAAATACTTGACGATGGAACGGCTTGATATATTTCTCGTAAAAAACGGCTTTGCCGAAAGCCGCGAGAGAGCTAAAAAAATGATAGAGGGCTCGCTTGTAAGCGTGAACGGCGTTATCTGTCTGAAGGCTTCAAGAAAGATAGCCGAGACCGACAGGGTAGAAGCTCAGGGTCTGCGCTATGTTGGCAGGGGAGCGTACAAGCTTCTCGGGGCGTTTGAGGGCTTCGGGCTTGATGTAAAAGACAAGATCTGCGCGGATATCGGCGCGTCCACCGGCGGGTTCACGCAGGTGCTGTTAGAACGCGGAGCGAAAAGGGTCTACGCCGTCGACGTAGGTCACGCACAGCTTGCAAAGCGGCTTGCTGACGATGACCGTGTGATAAACCTCGAGGGGATAAACGCGAGGGAGCTGAAAAAAACGCTCTTTGACGAGCATGTGGTATTTATCTGCTGCGATCTGTCGTTTATCTCGCTGCGGCTGACGCTCCCGCCGATGGCGGATCTGTTAGAAAACGGCGGGGAACTGGCGATACTGATAAAACCGCAGTTTGAAGCGGGCAGAGACGCGCTGAACAAAAACGGCATTGTCAAAGACCGCGCAAAGCATATCGAGGTGCTTAATGCGATGATAAAGCTGTTTGAGAATTTACAGCTTTCGCTATGCGGACTTATCCCCTCGCCGATAACCGGCGGCGACGGGAATATCGAATATTTGGCGTATCTGAAAAAAGACGGCGGCGCAGGCAGCTTGCAGATAGATATAAAAAGCGTTGTAAACGCGGCGTTTGAACGCCGATAAGGCGGCTTATCATATTTTTTAAAAAAGGAAATGAAAAAGATCATGACGGTATTTGTGTATCCGAATCTACTAAAAAGCGGCAGCATAGACTGTGCAAAAAAAGCCTGCAAAACGCTTCTTGACGCGGGGGCTGAGGTTTGCGCCGAGGACAAATACAGGGATATTTTCAGCGATATCAACGGACTTGAATTTTTGCCGATAAGCGGCTGTATAGCCCGCTGCGGCTGCGTAGTCGTGACCGGAGGAGACGGAACGATACTGCGCTGCTCGCACGAGGAAAACGTCCACGGCAAGCCGATGATCGGAATTAACTGCGGCACTCTCGGGTTTATGACCTCGCTCGAAGCGAACGATACGGATAAGCTAAAGCTTATCTGCGAGGGAAAATACAGTATAAGCGAAAGAATGATGTTAAGAGCAAGGGTCATTCGCGCGGACGGAGAAACGCTTTTCGCGGACGCGCTCAACGACGCTGTTATCTCAAAGGGAGAGGACTGTAAGATAGTCGATTTTGAGGTTAGCAGATCGGGCGGTATAGTTTCCGCTTTAAGAGCGGACGGCGTTATTTTTTCAACGCCTACGGGAGCCTCAGCCTATTCGCTTGCGGCGGGCGGACCTATTATCGAGCCTGACATGAGCTGCATCGAGTTTTCCCAGATCTGCGCGCATTCGCTTTTTGCAAGGACGATAGTTTTTTCGCCGTCGGCGCAGCTCAGTATACGCTGCCGCTGCAAGCACGAAGCGCATACCGTTCTGACGGTGGACGGCAGCAGGATAGCGAGCGTTTCTTCTGACGATACGGTCGTCATAGAGCGTTCGCCGCTTGTCACAAGGATAATAGAGCTTGACAGCGGCAGCTTTTTTGCCACGATAAACCGCAAGCTCATGAAGCCGATGAAAAGCTGACGGGAGGCGAAACGATCTTGAAAAACAAACGTCGGGAAATGATAGTAAGGCTTGTTTCACAGCGCGAGATACAAACGCAGGAGGAGCTTTGCGAAGCGCTGCACGAAGAGGGCTTCGAGGTCACGCAGGCGACCGTTTCAAGGGATATAAAGGAGCTTGCACTAATAAAAATAACCGACGGCGAAAAAAGCCGCTATTCGGTACCGCAGCTTCAGAAGCAGGCGCTCGATGAAAACGGCGGCATTATCTTTAAGATGATAGCCGACAGTATAAATTCAATAGATCACGCGCTCAATACCGTTGTTATAAAATGCGCCTCGGGAATGGCGCAGGCGGTCTGCTTAAAAATAGATTCCGCGGACATTCACGCGCTTGTCGGAACGATCGCGGGGGACGATACTATATTTATACTCATGCGGACGGAGAAGGACGCCGAACGGCTTTGCAGGGAGCTTTCTATGATAATAGAGAGCAGAAAATAACATTTTAGGCGGTGAAAGGAAAAAATGCTTGAAGAGCTTTATATAGAAAATCTTGCCGTTATAGAAAAAGCGTCCGTCAGCTTCGGCGGAAATCTCAACGTCTTTACCGGCGAGACCGGAGCGGGTAAATCTATACTTATTAACGGCATAAACGCGCTGTTAGGACAGCGGGTGACAAAGGATATCGTCCGCACCGGAGCGTCCAAGGCGGTCATTTCCGGCAGCTTTTCTTCCATCTCTGCCGAATGTAAGGCGCGTCTTGCAGAGCTTTCGATAGAGCCGGACGAGGACGGAAAACTGCTGCTTACCCGCGAGATACGCGCAGACGGCGGCAGCACGGCAAGGATAAATTCCCGCCCGGTAAACGTTTCGCTTATACGCGAAATAGGGGATATGCTTGTAAACATACACGGTCAGCACGACAATCAGATACTTCTTTCGCCGGAGCGGCATATAGACATACTTGATTCCTACGCCGACGCGCAAACGATAATCGCCGAATACCGCGAGCTGTTTTTGTCCTTGCAGCAGACCTCGCGCAAAATAAGCAGAATGCAAAAAGCGCAGGCGGACGAAAGAGAGCGTACAGCGCGCTTGAAGCAGATAATAGGAGAGCTTGAGGAGCTTAAACTAAGACCCGGCGAGGACGAGGAGGTCGAGCGCGAGCTGGAGCTTTCCAAAAACGCGGTGTTTTTGACCGAAGCCGCTTTTTCCGCCCATAGGCTTTTAAGCGGAGACGAGGACGGAGGCGGCGCGGAGGAGCTTATATCTTCAGCGGCAAGACAGCTTGAAAGCATGACGGATATACTTCCGCAGATCGCAAAAATTTATGAACGAATCGATTCTGCGAGGATAGAGATAGAGGATATTTCCTCAGAGCTTGAAGCGATAACGCAAAAGCTCAACGCCGACCCGAAGCGTTTCGAGTGGCTGAACGAGCGTTCGCGCGAGCTTGACAAAATAAAATTCACCTACGGACCTACGCTTGACGATTGCATAAATACGCTTGAAAAATCAAAGAATGAATTGGAGGAGCTGTTAAATTCTCGACAGGACATAGAGGGGCTTAACGAAAAAAGAAAGCAGCTTTTGCGGGATACCTCGCTGAAGGCCGCGGAATTGAGCGCGTTCAGAAAAAAAGCGGCGGAGCGTTTTTGCGAACAGATAGCGAATGAGCTGACGTTTCTGAATATGCCGCAGGTGAGCTTTATAGTCGACATAAAGCAAGGTAAGCTTACCTCGAACGGAATGGATATCATAGAATTTCTGATATCGGCAAACCCGGGAGAAACGCCGCGCCCTATAGCGAAGATAGCCTCCGGCGGCGAGCTTTCGAGGATAATGCTTGCGATAAAAAGCGTTATCGGCGAAAAGGACAGCGTGGATACGCTTATTTTCGATGAGATAGACACCGGCGTAAGCGGCAGGGCGGCTCAGAGGATAGGCTTGAAGCTTAGAGCGATCTCACGCGCAAGACAGGTGCTTTGCGTTACGCATCTTTCGCAGATAGCCGTCATGGCGGACGATCATCTGCTTATAGAAAAAAAAGTCGTCGGCGGCAGAACGTCTACGAGCATAACTCCACTCGATTTTGAGCAGAGGAAGCGCGAGATAGCAAGGATAATCGGCGGCGACAGCATAACCGACATCACGCTTGAGAACGCCGAGCAGCTTCTTAATGAAGTAAAAAAGCAGTGAAACGAGCACTGCTTTTTTGTTTGAAAATATCATATTAAAAATTTAGGAGAATGAAATGATCTTTGATATAATAAAGGAAGCGTTTACTGACACGATAAAGCTTCTGCCGTTTTTGTATCTTGCGTATCTTTTTATAGAATATATCGAGCACCGCCATTCCGAGAAGCTTTCAAACGCGCTTAAAAGATTAGGACCCTTCGGACCGTTCGGCGGTTCGCTTCTCGGCTGCATACCGCAGTGCGGATTCTCGGCGGCGGCGTCTAATCTTTACGCGGGAAGAATGATAACCCTCGGAACGCTTATAGCCGTATACGCTTCAACGAGCGATGAAGCCGTGCCGATAGTGATAGCCGACCCGTCTCACGCAGGAGAGGTCTGGAAGCTTGTCGGGGTGAAGTTTTTAGTCGGAGCGGCGGCGGGCATGGCGGCTGACGCGGTGATACGGCTTTTGAGAAAAAAATACCCGAAGGACGAGGAACCGGAATTTGAAGAGCTTTGCGCCGACTGCGGCTGCGATCACCGTCATTTTGCGGTAAGTGCGTTGATACACACTTTAAAAATAACGCTGTTTATACTTATAGTGAATCTTATCCTCGGCGCGGCGTTTTCCCTTGCGGGAAAAGAAGCGGTAGAGCGTATAATGCTGAGCGGTTCGCCATTGCAGCCGTTTGCGGCGGCACTGTTCGGCGCGATACCTAACTGCGCGGCTTCGGTAATGATAACCGAGCTTTATTTAAGCGGCGCGCTGACCTTCGGCTCGTGCGTTTCGGGACTTTGCACCGGCGCGGGCGCGGGACTTCTCGTGCTGTTTCGCGCTAACAGGAATATCAAGGAAAATCTCGTTATTATCGGCGCGCTATACGCTTTCGCCGTCGCTGCCGGAATTATCATCAACACATTTTTTTAGTATAGAATAAAATTCGTCAGCAGCATCGTTGTTTTCGCTTGAACGGATAACGAGCAGCTTTTTGGTTTCAAAGGGCGCGGGAGAAAGTATCGCTTTTCCCTGCGCCCATTTTTCCGCCGCGGCAGGTATAAGAGCCTTTCCCGCACCGCTTTTTACAAGCTCTAAAAGCAGCAGAGGGTCGCCGCATTTAAAGCTTGTATTAAGAAGCTCCTCGTCCTGCGGGATATCTTTGTTTACGGGTAAAGCAAGACACATTTTGTCCTCAAAAATTATCTCCGCGTGAGAAATTTCGATACTGTCGTCAAAAGCCGCCGCCATATCGAGCGCGCCTGTTTCAAGCAGCGTTTTAAGCGTATGAGGTTCGTCCTCGGTCAGTACGACCCTTATGTTATTTAGCGCGGCGGCTTTGAGAGCTTCGGTCAGATAAAGCGCGGTTAAATTCCTTTCCGCGCCGAGACGGACGATCCTTTCATTTTTGATACGGCTTATCTCTTTTTCCATATTTTTTTCAAGCGCCTTGAACCGCTTTGCGTATTCGACAAAAATTTCGCCCTCCGGCGTAAGCGAAACGGGGCTTACGCTTCTGTCGAATATTGCAAACCCGAGCTTGCGTTCGGTCTTTATTATATACTGACTTAGCGACGGCTGGGTGACATAAAGCCGCTGAGCCGCTTTTGAAAAGCTTTTAAGCTCCGCCACCGCGAGGATATATTCTGTCTGCTGACTGTCCATAAGGATCCCTCCGGATAGTTTTTTATTTAATTATAGCACAGGTTTGTGTTTTTTTCAAGGGGGCAAAAAGCGGACGGCGGTTCAATCTATCCTCTTAGAAGCCGCCATACCGAGCAGCAGCACGATAGCGTCGTCGACCGGACCGGGGGCAAGGTCAAGCGGCGAAACGATATAAAATATAACTAAAACTACCAGCATTCCCTTTGCGAATTGATTCATGATATTACCTCCGTTTGTATTGTATTTTTTTTACGAATTTATTATAGCGCAATATTTCATGAGGTTATAAAAACGGATTCCCAAAATAAAAAAGACCGATGTTTTTCAACCGGTCCTATAAAAAATCAACGCTTTCTGCCCGACTTATAAAAATACTCCTGCGCAAACTCCTGCTTTGTCACCAAAAAATCGGCGTCGTCGCTATAGCAGTAATAACAGCAGCTTCGGGTGGAAAGAACTATACATTTTCCGCGCCCTCTGTAATTGTATTCGGTCTGAGCCGACTCTCTGTCGGTCGATTTGATTACTATCGGGAAATTATCCGGAGAATTTTTTACGGCGGGCTGAGCTGTGTCGTTTATAAAAAGCTTGTACCCGTCACAATTGTGTATGAGCTTGCCTTCGCCCAAGGGAACAAACCCCTTTTCGTTCGGCAGAGCTTCAACCTTTACATTGTTGACGGCATTGTAGCTGCCCGAATTTATCTCGCTTTCGGTCTCGCTTCGCTCCCACCTGTACCAATCGGGAATATGCAAAAGCCTTCCGCTGTCTTGATCTTTAAGCTGTCCAAGCTCGTTCATTTCCCATGCTTTCCCGCAGGCGGTGCATTTCAGTGTACTTCCCGAGCTGCTCATTTTGCCCTCCGCTTTGCAGGAGATACACTTGTACAGCGGCTTGTGCAGACCCTCGGCGCGTTCGGGATAGTCTATCACGATATTCTCATCGAGCTGATATTTATATTCGTCATATTGAAGCCTTTTTTCAATTTCTGTCTGAATTTCCTCCGCGGGAGCTTTTGCGATCTGTTCGGAGGTGTAAAGCAATTCTATCCTCGCCGACATTTTTGACCTTCGCGTATGCTCTTCGTCCCAGAAGGTATTTGCAAGATAGCTGCCGTGAGCGGACAGCACGGCGACGGGGACCTTGAAATGCTTCACCAGCTTGCCAAGATCGTTTGGAAGCGTGGAGGTCACGCCCGCGTCGCAGTGGCGCGATTCGGGGAAGATCACTACCGGCTGTTTTAGCGTAAACAACGCGTACTCGATATTTTTCATGACGGAAATTTCGGGAACATATCTGCGCTTGCCGATACAGCCGCCCTGACGGTACAATTCGTTCCCGAAGGCCGCAAAGCCCTCCATATCGGATATGTAATTTGCGCGGTGCGGGAACAATGCTCTCGGCGCAATGAAATAATCGGAAAATCCCTGATGTGTCGAGAACACGAGAAAAGGCGGCTTCAAGCCGTCCATTCCGACCCTTTCCACCTTTTTAAGCCCCTGCTTTCTCGTCAGCAGATATGACACAGCCCAGAGCAGGGGAGCGAGAAGCAGATTTTGCTTAACGGGCTTGCGCTTCATATCAAACGGCGTCATATCGCCTTTTTTGTTTACAAGTGACATAATTTTTTCTCTCCGTTAGAACTAAAAATTTTTACGATATTATTATATCATGTCAAACGAAAAAAATCAATACCCGAGGAAAATTTTAGAAAAATACCTCTTGCAAACAAATAAAAAATATGCTATAATAAAATCAAACATAAAAAATTATAGGAGGAAAAATATAATGATAAAGAAGCTCTTATCATTAGTCACGGCTTTAACGCTTATGTTAAGCCTGAGCGGGTGTGGTTTTTCTGATAAATTATACGGCAAGGAGGATATGAGAAACATATTTGTTTCCGCCGCCGTAAGCGGCAATGTCGAGTATATGAGTGAGCTTATAGACGATGGTAAAATAACACAGCGAATGCTGAACGGCGCATTGTATGATGTTGGGGTAGGAAATTATGAAACAGGATTATTTCTTTTAGAAAAAGGAGCAGATCCCAATTACGAAGATATGCCGCAAATAGATGCATATAATAATCGTATCATGCACCTAATTTTATTGCTTACAAGCGATAAAATCGATGTTGATCAAAAGGACTCGCTCGGAAACAGTGTTCTTTATCAGGCAATGATGAACAACTCTACCGGAAACAATGAGTTTTATTCATATACTACGTGCGAAAGACTTCTTGAAAAAGGTGCAAAAATTGAAGAAAGGTGTTTTAAAAATAATGATGATCCCGAACAGCATGGTTATATGCAGATGCATGACAATCCTATGACCGTTCAGATGCTTATAAAAAAATATCTGGCTGACGGCGGAAAGCTCAGTATTCCCGATCCGTTAAAATATGCGTTCTGCGGAGAAATTGATAAGTGTATAGAAGCAATTGAAGGATCATCTTCAGATCTGACACCGGAGGATCGCAGAATAATTTCTTGCTTTGCATCAGCCTTCGGTAATGTCGAGCAATATGAAAGGGTCTGTGAATTGTTATCAACAGACAGCCGATTTCATGAAATGATCCTCGCAGGCTGCGGAAATTTTGAAATGCTGAAATACTCATTGGAAAAGGATGATGTTGATCTTAAAATAGACCCTGAAAAGATGATAGATGACTTGGATTATAGTACACATAATCAACAATATGTTGAATGTATAAATACTGCTGCTTCATGGGGCAACTATGATATGTGCAAATATCTTATGGACGAAGGGATATATCCCGATTTAGCATTAAATACACTTCCTCCTCTTTATCACTCGCTTGATTCGGGAAATTTTAAGGTTTTTAAAGAAATATATAATTACATAAAAACAAACTATCAAGAGATAAGCGAGGAACAGCTGCGCGGCGTATTTAATGATTATGGTAAAGGCGAGGGACTTTGCCATGGAATGAGTGACTTCGACAAACAGGTTTTGGATTTTTTGCTTGAACAGGGTCACACCTTTGAGCAAGTAAGATTTACGGATATGCCTAAGGAAAGTGTCAATTATCTGATCGAAAACGGAGTTGAGGTCACTGATGAACACTTCATGGAGCTTGTTAAACAAAATAATAAGGAGGGACTTGAATCAGCATTTAAAAATGGCTATAAGATAACCGATGAAGCAAAGATCCTTGAAAGAGCAGTCGAATGCTCCTCTCATGATATCGTAAAGCTCATAATAGACAACGGTGTGAAGCTGCCCGACAATATTATGGAAACGGCAAGACTTGGCTCAAAAGCGACAGCGAAGGTGCTTATAGACGCAGGTGCAAAAACCGATCTGAAATATGACCACTTAGACCCTCCGAACGGAGGAGGTCTTATTAAAGAGGGCGATTTCGATCTGGCTGATTATTACGAACACTACAGCCGTGAGGATCTGGCGGAATTAGTAGATTAAATAACTTGATATAGGTTTAAAATTGTGATATAATAGAATTGACAGGTCAAAAAAATCAAAGAAATGAGGTATAAAAAATGTCAGAAGAAAAGGTTATCCCCGGAACGGGCGGAGAAATTTATGTTCCCATGTCCGAACGCTCGGGCGGTCAGTCGGCGGTTTATTTTACGCGGGAGCTTTCCGCAGACGGACTTTTAAAAATTTTTGAGCGCATAAAGCAGGCGCTGTCGGGCAATATCGCCGTAAAGCTCCACACAGGTGAAAAAAACGGACCTAACATAATCCCGCGCGAATGGGTAAAGGCTCTTTTTGAAAAAGAGCTGCCGCAAGCAAAAATAATAGAAACAAATTCCTACTATGCCGGAGACAGGGACACGACCGAAAAGCATCTTGAAACGCTAAAGGTCAACGGCTGGACTTTTGCGCCCGTCGATATAATGGACGCGGACGGAACGGTAATGCTGCCGATAAACGGCGGAAAGTGGTTCACGCAGATGTCAATGGGCAAAACGCTGACCGAATACGATTCGCTTCTTGCGCTCACGCATTTTAAGGGTCATTCCAAAGGCGGCTTCGGCGGCTCGGATAAAAATATCGGCATAGGCTGCGCCGACGGCAAAATAGGAAAGGCGATGATACACACCACTCCCGGACAGGACGACCAGTGGGATATAAGCGATGAAGAATTTATGGAGCGCATGACCGAATCGACCAAAGCGGTAGTCGATCATTTCGGAAAAAACATAGCCTATATCAACGTAATGCGCAATATGTCGGTCTCCTGCGACTGCGAGGGCATATACGCCGAACCGGTAGTGACCCCCAATGTGGGAATATGCGCATCTCTCGATATACTTGCCGCAGATCAGGCTTGTATAGATATTGTTTACGCAATGAAGGAGGAGGAAAACCGCGCGCTTAAAGAGCGTATAGAGTCCCGTCACGGACTTCGCCAGCTCTCTTACATGAAGGAGCTGGGCATGGGAAACGACGTGTATAAGCTGATAGATATTGACAATGACGATAAAGAAATAACGGCAAAGGACGCGGCTAAGGATCTAAAGCCTTTTTCTCTGTAATAAAATTAAAGCTTATTTAAGTTGACTTTTGTTATAGCGTCTGCTATAATGTTAAAAAAGGAGGAATAACAGCCATGCATGAAAAAGGTTCAAATAAAAGCTCACGCTTTACAAAAAGGCTGCTGTCGGCAGCAGCCGCGGCGGCGGTATCGGTATCGCTCGCGGCGCAGACGACCGCTTTTGCCGACGACGGAGCAATGAGAGAGGATCTCACCGCTGCGCAGGTATCAAAGGAAATGGGTCTCGGCATAAATCTCGGCAACACGATGGAAGCCTACTGGCTGGACACTAACCGCAAGGATTCCGGCGCGCAGGTGATAGGCGATAATAAGCCGAACGATTATGAGACCTGCTGGAGCGCGGTGCCGACCACAAAGGAAGCGATAGACGGCATGAAGGAAGCCGGCTTCAGCACGGTGAGAATACCCGTATATTGGGGAAATATGATGGCTGAGGACGGAACGTTCACGATAAATGATGAGTACATCGCAAGGGTAAAGGAGATAGTGGACTACTGCCGCGACGACGGGTTGTATGCTGTGGTAAATATGCACCACTATGACGAATTTATCATAAGACGCTACACGGCACAGGACGACCTTGAGGGCTGTGCGGAAACGGTTTCAAATCTCTGGACGCAGATAGCCGACTATTTCAAGGACTATTCGGATTTTCTCGTGTTCGAGGGCTTCAACGAATACTTGGGCGGCGGACCGCTAAAGGATCCGACCGACCCGAACAAGGGCGTCAACGATCTTCCGCAGGACAAGGGCTACGAGTGGACGAATACGCTCAATCAGGCTTTCGTTGACGCGGTAAGAGCGACCGGCTCAAACAATTCCGAGCGCGTGCTGATAGCCTCCGGCTATTGGACGAATATCGACCTTACGACAAGCGATAAATTCAAAATGCCGCAGGACACCGCCAAGGATAAGCTCATGGTGTCGGTACACTATGTGGATAATGCTATTTACTGGCAAAACAAGATAGGCGGCGACGAATGGCGCAGCTACAGCATCGACCAGTGCGAAAAGCTCAAAAAGGCTTTCAGCGATAAGGGCATACCGGTATTTGTCGGAGAGACGACTTCTTCCTATCCGAGATCGAATTTTGCCAAAAACGCCGATGTTACCAAAAGCGCGGACGCGCTTGAATATATGTTAGACCTCATCACCGATTACGGCTTTACGCCGGTGCTCTGGGATACCAACAACAATTTCTATAACAGAACGAGCGGAAAAATAAACGATGCCGACAGCGCGAACGTTATCGCTAAGATAAACGCGGAAAAATTCGGCGGTGCTTTGCCGGATAACGACAGCTCTGTTTCCGACGGCAGCGAAGCCGACAGCGTTACCGACAGCAAAGAGCTTTCTTCTCTCGATTCGGTGGTAGGCTCTGCTTTGGAGAATACTCAGTCGGCTAAGGACAGCTCCTCGGCAAGCTCTGCTTCTTCGGCTTCGTCCGTACAGAAAAATTCGGCTGCGGCTTCCTCTCAAAGCTCCGGCGGCACGTCTAACCCCGCGACCGGTGTCGCGGCCTCGGCGGCGGTAGTCGCACTTGTAGCCGCGGCGGCAGTAACGACCAAAAGGAAACGTTAAAACAATAAAAGCGGGCGTTTGCGGACACCCGCTTTTTTATCCTGATTAAAAATATTAATTAATCATGCGTTCTATTGACAAGCTTCGCGTTACGTGCTATAATTTATAATAGCTTTTTTATCTGCTAAAAGGGAGATGAAACAATTGATCCCAAAGTCACTGCGTATTTTATCTGCTTTTTTATCAGCGATATTTATATTTTTGTGTTTTAGCGTTTATCTGATACCCTCCGCCGAGGACGCCGTTCCCGACCCGGGGTATACGCCCGAGGAGTCAGAGTATATCGCTCGGGGGAAAACGCTCAAGGTCGGATATGTTCAGGACAGGATACCGGTGTCGTTTAAAAACGGCGACGGCGAATGCGACGGTATATCCAAATATATTTTTGACAGAGTAAGCGAGATCTCGGGACTTAAATTTGAATATGCCGCCCTGCCGGACGGACAGGTGACGTATGATTATCTTCTCGGCGAGGGCTTCGATCTTGTTACGAGCGTTGAGTATAATGAGGAAAATAAAAAGGCGCGCGGTATACTTATAAGCGATCCTTATCTTTCGAGCAGAAAGGTAGTCGTAGCAAAAGAGGGACTTGATTTCAGATATGACGGAGATTTCACCGTTGCCGTTTCCACCGGCTCTCAGACGCTCAAAAAGGTGCTCAGTACGACCTTCCCGCATTTTAAGCTGGAAGATTACGATTCTATCACCGACTGCTTTGACGCGGTAAATTCCGGCGATGTGGATCTTATGATACAAAACCAGTATGTAGCGGAATACTGGCTGACAAGACCAAAATATGAAAAGCTTACCGCGATACCCGTTTTCGGTCTCGAGGACGAATTGTGCTTTTCGGCGGTGGTCAGCTTTGACGACAGTCCCGGGACATCTCAGGAAGAGGGAGAGCTGCTTATAGGCATTCTCGACAAGGCTATACACTCGATGAACGAGGACGAGCAGGGAAGCTATATCATACAGGGAGTAATGGAAAACCAGTATGAATATACCTTTTGGGATTTTGTCGGAAGATACCGCTATTCGCTTGCTATTTTAACGCTGTCGGTCATAATAATCATCGTTCTTATTTTCCTGCTGACAAAGCTGAGGATAAGGATAGCCGAGAGCAAGGCGGAGGCAAAGGCAAAGGGACGTTTTCTTTCAACGATGAGCCACGAGATACGAACGCCGCTCAACGGCTTGATAGGGCTTAATTATCTTATGCTCAAAAAGCTTGACGATAAAGAGAAGCTCGAAGAATACCTAAAGCAGTCGTCGGTCACGGCGAATTACCTGCTTTCGCTCGTCAACGATATACTCGATTCATCAAAGCTTGAAGAGCAAAAGCTCGATCTTATGCTTCAGCCGACAGAGTTAGCTCTTGTTATCGAGACGGTGCGCACTATAGAGCAGAGCGCGATGAGCGCAAAGCATATTGATTTTAGCGTAAACGCCAAAATAAGCTATCCGTATCTGCTTGCAGACGAGGTAAGGATACAGCAGGTAATATTGAATCTGCTGGACAACGCCAAAAAGTTTACCGCCGACGGCGGAAGGGTCAAGCTTGATACCGACCAGCAAAGGACGGACGAGGGGGATATTCTTACCACTGTAAAGGTCTCCGACAACGGCAGGGGAATGAGCGAGGAATTTCAGAAGAAGATATTCGATCTGTTTTCTCAGGAGCTGCAGACCGTTTCAAAGGGCAATCAGGGAACGGGACTCGGTCTTTCGATAAGCCGCAGACTTGCAAGGCTCATGGGCGGCGATCTTACCTGTGTGAGCAAAAAGGGCGAGGGCAGCGAATTTACCTTTACCTTCCGCGCAAAAGCCTCCGACCCGCCGGAAAGGAAGCGTCACACTGACACGGACGAGGGCAAAAAGAGTACGCGCATACTCGTTGCCGAGGATAACGAGCTTAACGGCGAGATAATCTATGAGCTGCTGATAAGCAGCGGCTTTGAATGCGACCTGGCGGAAAACGGCAGGGTAGCGCTTGAAAAGTTTGCCGCCTCGCCGAACGGATATTACGGGGTTATCCTGATGGATCTGCTCATGCCGGAAATGGACGGCTTTGAGACCGCAAGGGCTGTGCGCGCGCTCGAACGCGATGACGCCGAGACGGTAAAGATCTTCGCCTGCACGGCTAATTCCTTTGCCGAGGAAAAAGACAAGGCGTATGAAAGCGGCATGAACGATTTCATTACTAAGCCGATAAATATAGATGAGCTTCTGGCAAAATTATCGTAAATTTGCGCCGCTTGTACAAAGGCAAGCGGCGTTTTTGCATTTTGTAAAAAAATAATTTAAAATAAGTGTTGCATTATTGAATATTTTGTGTTATAATTAAAATATTAAGAGCTTGTTTTCAAGAAGCTGTGTGTTTTTTCAGCATAGACCCTATGAGAACAGGCTCAATACTGCGCCGCGGCTTTTAAGGCGCGAAAGGAATGAAAAAACGTCAATGAAGAAACTAATGCTTGGAAACGAAGCGTTTGCGAGGGGGCTTTACGAAGCGGGCTGCGAATTTGTCTCCTCCTATCCCGGAACGCCCTCGACCGAGGTGACAGAGTACGCCGCCGAATATGAGGAGATCTATGCGGAATGGGCACCGAACGAAAAGGTGGCTATGGAAGCCGCTCTCGGCGCGTCTATAGCGGGAAAAAGATCTTTTTGCGGAATGAAGCACGTCGGACTTAACGTTGCGGCGGACCCGCTTTACACCGCCGCGTATACCGGAGTAAACGGAGGAATGGTAATATGCGTTGCGGACGACCCCGGACTTCATTCTTCCCAGAATGAACAGGATTCCCGTCACCACGCGATAGCGTCAAAAACGCTGATGCTCGAACCGTCCGATTCGACCGAATGCCGCGATTATGTAAAGGCGGCGTTCGAGCTTTCGGAAAAATTCGATACGCCCGTTATCGTAAGGCTTTCCACAAGGATAGCGCATTCGCAGTCTATCGTAGAGCTTTTTGAAAGAAAGCTGCCGGAGACGAAAAAGTACGAAAAAAACGCGGCGAAGTACGTTATGATGCCCGCGTTTGCCAAAAAGCGTCACACCGCTGCAGAGCA
>CANQCJ010000031.1 GCA_947589205.1 uncultured Ruminococcus sp.
TCATCTGTTATTATATATTCAAAGCCCATATCGCTAAGCACAGACGAAAGAGTAGCAGTGTCTGTCACCTCTATATGTACAGTTTTATGGCATTCATTTTCAAGCTCGGCGGCACTCATTTCACGGATCAACTTTCCATTGTCTATAAAACCGTAATGTGTAGCGAGCTTTGAAAGTTCATCAAGGATATGTGATGAGATGAGCACCGTTATATCTTTCTCTCGATTGAGTTTTAGTATCAGTTCCCTCATTTCAATGATACCCTGTGGATCAAGCCCGTTTATAGGCTCGTCCAGTATCAGCATATCGGGACTCCCGCACAAAGCGACAGCGATGCCAAGTCTCTGTTTCATACCAAGAGAGAAATTGCGGGCGGTCTTTTTGCCTGTATTTTCAAGTCCAACCAGTTCAAGAAGATCCGATATGCTTTGATAATCTGACAATCCTAATGTTAGATATTGCATTTTTAAATTCTCGTAAGCTGTAAGTCCTGGATATATTGAAGGTGTCTCTACAACAGCCCCTATGCGCTTTCGTTGATCAAGAATCTTTTTGTCATTGTTCTTGACCCCGTATATTTCAAAACTTCCTGAAGTAGGTTTCTGAAGGCCGCAGATAAGACGTATAAGTGTAGTCTTGCCCGCACCGTTCTTTCCTACAAATCCATATATTGAGCCTTTTGGTACATTCATTTTAAGATTTTCAAGAGCAGTATATCCTCTGTATTTCTTTACAAGAGAATCAGTTTTCAAAACATATTCCATGCTTGGTTACCGTTTCCTTTCTTTACTCAAACAGATTTGGGTGTTCTTATATTAAAACAAATAGTTGTTATCACAGATATATAATAGCAAGCGTAAATTCCCCATACCTGATTATACCATAATACATTTTACTCTACAATATGCGATGATAGAGAGAACTCCTATTATAAAGATCATCCCCATATTTTCGCATAATATCCCTTCTTGGCTAAAAGCTGTTCATGCTGACCTTCTTCGACAACACGACCATCTTTGAGAACATAGATATTATCACAATTCATTATTGTTTTCAGTCTATGCGCAATGATAAGAACAGTAATGTCTTCCGGCAAAGATTCAATGATATTGTGGATAAGTTTTTCAGAGATCATATCCAAATTGCTTGTAGCTTCATCCATGATCAGAATATCAGGTTTTCGTATCAAAGCTCTTGCAATCGCAAGCCTTTGCCTTTGTCCTCCTGAAAGGTTATTTCCGTTTTCTTCTATTTTAGTATGATAACCCATTGGAAGTTTTTCTACAAAAGAATCTATACCACATTTTTTACATATATCCACAACCTCATCATCAGTTGCATCTGGATTGCCAATCTTAATATTATTAATAATCGTGTCTGCAAACAAAGACGTTGTCTGGGATATGTATGAAATATGCTTTCTAAGTTCTATAGGCGAATAATCGCTGATTGGAATATTTCCAATAGTGACCTCTCCTGATTTGACTTCATGGAAGGCCATTAAAAGCTTTGCAATAGTTGTTTTACCGCTTCCACTTTCTCCTACTAGTGCTGTCTTGGTGCCCGCTTTACACTTCAAAGACAAATCATTTAAAACAGGCTCACGATTTCCATAACAAAAATCTATGTTCTTAAATACTATATCTCCTTTTAGATCCTGAGGTGATCGTTTATCATTGTTTTCTTTATCTACATCCAGAATATCATTCAGTCTTTCTGCTGCAACCATTGCAGTTTGTATTATTGGCTGAAGGTTGACCAGATTTCCAACAGGCTGTAAAAAATATCCCAGCATATAATAAAAAACAAGCAGATCTGATAGCATTAGCTGACCTTGAATACACAAACTTGCTCCCGTCCAAAGAAGTATTACCATACTGATAGATGATACGGTCGTCATTAATGCTCCAAGTATAGATCCAAGAACATTTCCAGTCATATCATAATCTAACTGACTATTGTATAGCTCTCTGGCTTTTTTCTTAACAGGAAAAATATAGTTATAGGATTTGATCGTCTCTATACCATCAATTGTTTCTTTTAAATATGATGTTACCGTACTATCAGCTTCCATCATTTTGTAATTGATATCTGATAAAGGCTTTCTGAAAATCAAAAGAATAAAAGTGTAAACAACAATTGTAATGCAGGTTATAAGAAAAAGTTTTGGACTGAGCCAACACAAAAACAAACCGCAAGCGACTGCCATAATGCTATCTAAAATAATTGTCATTGTTGCATTGCTAATGGCAGATTTTATATAGGCAGTATCATTAAATCTTGACATATACTCACCTGTATTTCTGCTACCATAAAACCCTGCAGGAAGATCTAACAGATGATTATAAAACTCCATTGTCAATGGAAGTTGTACAAGTTTAGACATTTTTGCCATAGTCTTTCCACGAATGATCTCAAGTATCATTTTTAGTAAATATAATAGTATAGCTGTAATACATATAGACTTTAGAGATGGCATAAATTTTGATATCAATCCATCGATCTTTCCGTCAATTTCGTGATACTGAGCCACATCAGACACATTTTCAGATATTTGTTCATTCCCTTCAGATCTTGATATGATCTCAAAACCGTTTTCCTGACTGTTTTGTTCATTTTCAAGTTGTTTCGTAATAACAGTATGCTGTGATTCTTTTACAACATAATTGAAAACAAAAGAACCAGTCACGTTTATTATCGACATTATCAGAGATAAAAGGCAGACATAGGTGACAAGTTTTTTTGTTTAATAACAAATTTAAAGAACTTGCTAAATGAGCCTTTCTTTTCATTACCTGTATGAAACTTATCAGTTTTTTCAAATGTAATAATCTGACCCAACCAACTGTTTGTGAATGCGTCCATTGAAATAGTATTATTTCTTGGTCGTCCTGGATCACCGATTACAAAAGAATTCTTTTTGATTTTCCAGACTACAACATAGTGCTCGTATCCCTGTTCATTGACAATTCTCGCTACAAACGGCATTTTCACCTCACCTGAAGCAATATCCTCATTGAGTTCTTCAAAACTACCTCCAAGTCCATCGCCCTTCAGACCAAGCTGTGCTGCACCATCGACCAATCCATAAATATTTGTTCCGTGATTATCGACTTTAATCTGTGACCTTGCTTTTGCAATCGGTATTTTTAATCCATGGTATTCTGAAATCATACACAAACAAGCAGCTCCGCAATCTTTTTCATCATGTTGCTGTATATGGGGATACCTCATGTTTATAACTCACTTTCCGAAAAAATGTCAATTTCAATATAGAAACCTGTCTTCATAAGATTTGCACATATCTTTTTTTCAGCGTATTTTTGCCGTTTTCTGCGTTGTGCTCCATTGCAAGGTGACAGCCTTACTGCGGTCGCACGCCTTGAAAACGACAAAAATCCGTTTGAAAATCTACGCACAAATCTTATAAAGACAGGTTATAACTATATCAATGATATATTTTTTTATAACAAGAAATCAATATAGAAACATCTATCGTATAACAAAACTATTGAAACAATAAATTATGCTGTTCTATATTTGTGTCCAGGAGTACCATTTTGAGTAGGACGCCAGTATACACTATATGCAATGCTTCCGCTCCACCAATGTTCTTTATAAGAACCGCTATACTGATATTCATCACCAGCTTGATAATCTTCGATTGGGAGAAACTCATCACTCGCATATGCCCAACCACCATTGTACATCTTCATCTCTGCTTCATTTAACTTTTTCATAACGAAACTCCATATATACTATAATTAGTATATACTATTTAATTGAATTTGTCAATGACTTTTTTAACTCAAATAAAAATATTGTAAACATTAACAAAAACGGAACCTATTTTAACAGATAATTGTCAAAATAAATAAGCATTTTTTCGTACTCTGAAACAATTTCATTAGCTAAAGTAGACTTTCGTATAAAACAATCATAATGCATAAAAAAACGGCTAATTATTTAGCCGCCAGTTTGTCGAAATTGTATCGCCAGAAGTAGCGGTTGGAGGAAATATCGCTTTAATTCAGGATGGTGATATGATAGATATATATACCTGAAAACACAATCAATGTCCTGCTTTTAGACGAGGCGTTGGAAAACAGAAGGAAAGCTTTAGCTCCTTTTGAAATAAAAGTGGGAAAAGGCTATTTAGCAAGGTATGCAAAATAGGTGTTACATCCGGTTGCATAAGGTGCAATATTGGAGTAACCTATTTAAAGAAAGTGGTATCGCTGGGCAGAGATTTGATAGATAAAAATGGTATAACACCCCGATGCTGCTAATGCTGTATGGATATTATTATCAGATGTAATTTTTAAAAATGTTATTTTCAACCATTGCAAACGTAAAGTTTTTATGTTATAATTAAATAAGTTATTTCACAATACTAAACAGAGCCGAAAAACAATCATTGCTTCAATTCAGACTTATTGACAACCAAATTCATCACCTTTACTCCTATAAAACATAATTCGGCAAAAATGGTGTTAGTCGCCTTATTTGACCGTCAAATACATAAGTAACCCATATATTTGAAAATATATTACGGCAGACCGCTTATATCGACAGCGTTCTCTGAAATATAATGTTAGAATATGTATAATGGGCTATTTACATACTCTTGCAAAGGTATTTCCGAGGTAAAATAAGCTAAATTGAATATTTATAATACATCATGTTATCGGAACGGGATGTATGTCTGAACAGAGGTTCAGCGTACATCTCTACCCGATAACAGGATTTTTTTGTCGCATTTTGTAAGCCTTCGTTCAGACGGAACGGAGGCTTATGTTTTTATTGCAAGAGTGGCTGTGCATAGCAGCGAAATATCCTTAATTCTTCGTGTTGATTTACATACAAAAATTTCAACACGGAGGATTAAAAATGAAAACTGAATACTTAAAGATCAAGATGGAAGATGTGCGTGACATAGTCAGAAAAAGAGGTTATTATTACATCTCTGCTGACAGACTCTTCGATGAGGGCTTCATAGGACCGAAGCTCTACATAGTTACCGACAATCCTAACTTTGCTGCCGAGAATCCTGCGCTTGCGGATATGGTCATTATGACTGTTGCTGAGTTTGAACCTATAGCGCAGGCAATCAATGAGTATGTGACCAATGATGACAGGGAACGCCACAGAATTGATAAGGCGATAGAACTCTTTGAGATAATCGACAATACTGACTATATAGGCGAGTATCTTAATGAGCAGAATGTCAAAGAAGCTATGAACGCTCTTAATCCGGTACAGAAAAGGCGTTTTATAATGCGTTACTATATGAACCTATCTTTAAGAGAGATCGGAAGAATTCAGGGCGTGTCCTACAAGTCTGTTGGAGAATCATTAGAACAGGCGGTGGAAATATTCAAAAGAGAATATAGCAAATATATATAAATCACCTTGTCGCATTTTGTCTGCACTTTGTGCATATATACAAACTTGATTTTTTTACCCTCTCAAAACGTCTCTCCCATTCCCCTATATATAGAAGGGCAAAAATCAAGCCCTAAGTCATCTTGAAAATTGAATATCAGCGCATCAGTGTGCAGCACTATCGGTGCAGGATGAAACCTGCAAGCCACGGCTTCCACACGCCATGACCTCATAAGATCGGATACCCGATCTTATGAGTGAGCGATCTATGTGACGAAAGCCGGCGGGAGGACAGCCTCTCCCGTAAGGCAATGACCTCCGATAGTGCGCGCCCGTCCGTAAAAAACGGCTTTGACCTTGAAAGTCCTTGAGGCACGACCTATGTGAACGGTGAGGATACCGTTCGGCTGGTGCGCTCCCTTTGTCGGAGGGGGCGGGAATTATCCCGTCAGAGAATATTCGGCACATTGCCCGGAAAGCGACAGCTTGACAAGCGGTTGGAAAGGTAATGAAAACGCTGCGGCGAAAAGCCGTAGTAAGATGACCCTATCGGGTCATGTATCTGTGGTAAAAAGCAGATCAATGGCAAAATGATTATTGGATACCGCAGGAACAGGCTATGCTCCTGCGGCATCTTTTACATAAAAAATAAAGGAAGTGATATTTATGACAGACCCTTTGAGGGGATATGTGTATATAGCAAAGGTAAACGGCGAATACGGATCGGAACAACATGGCACAAGACCCGTGGTCGTGGTGCAGAACGATAAAGGAAACACTTACTCGACAACAACGATAGTTGTCCCGATAACATCGAAGGACAAGCACTACCTACCAACCCATGTGCCGCTCTGTACTAATATTTTTGAAAAGCAGAGTATGGCGCTTGCCGAACAGGTGATGACGATATCAAAGGACAGGCTTATAAGGTTTATCGGCTCTTTGAGTTTTTCGGATATGCTGAAAATAGATAAAGCGCTCAGGATAAGCCTTGAAATATAACAGGAGAAGGAAATGATATTAGTGGAACACGAACTTATAGAACCCGTACAGCATTTCTTTGAGAAGGCTGCGGAAAACGGACTTGAAAAACGGGAGGGACAGATAGCGATGTCCTCGGAAATATGCGAGGCAGTGGTGAACAAAACTCCCATTGCAGTCGAAGCCGAGGTAGGCATCGGCAAATCGATAGCGTACCTTGTACCGGTCATTTTGCAGTATTTCAGAGAACGCAGACAGATCATCATAGCAACGTCAACGATAGCCTTGCAGGAACAGCTTGAAAAAGACGTACATACCGTTTTGCGAATGATCGGAGTAAAAGCGGAGGTCATTCTTGCGATAGGGATGAAAAACTACATCTGCCGAAAGCGATTGCACAACTATACCAAGCGCAGCAAGTATGACAGAGAAACCGTGCCTATCATAAATGATAAGGCAGACGGCGGCGAACAGCTCAGAACAAGAATGGGCATAGAGATACATGACGAACTGTGGGATAGGATATGTATAAACGGCGTAGGAGAAAAATGCAGAAACTGCCGATATGCCTACAATTGTATGTATTCTCAGATGAGATCAAAGCTGCAGTATGAAAACTACATCGTTATATGCAATCAGAATATGCTTGTTTCTCACCTCATAAACCGAAGCAATGGGCTGCCCGGGATATTTAATATGTCAGCCAATCTATTAGTAATAGATGAGGCTCATAACCTTGAGAGCAAATTCAGAGACGCATACACAAGAAAAATGAGCAAAAGTCAGTTTAAATACGAACTGACAGCGGCTGAGAAAAGGCTGAAGAAAAATAAGCCGATCAAAGAACTACAGGATATGTTCTCCGATCTGTTTGAAAACCTGCGCAATGATATTGCGGCACAAAGGCGCAATGCCGAAGGCGATATGCAGGCGTATTATTTCAATCAGGGAGAATATGTGAAAAAGCTGCTGTTCAACATTCGCAGAGGGCTTGCTGATTTGGAGAAGAAGCTCGGATATGAGCTGACATCGCTTGCGTTTCTCAGAGAACTATGCAATATACGAAAAGAAAACCTAATATGGCTTGAAAATGATAATGAGATAACATTCTGTATATGCAAAAAGGACATTCGCAACGATATATCACACTTGCTGTTCAAGAGAGATATATGCACCGTTCTGACCTCGGCAACGATATCCCACACCGACAGCGGAGAGCCTGCCGAAAGGCGCAGATACTTTCTTGAAGCATTGGATTTTCCTACAGACAATGGCGTGGTGTCCGAACCAAAGAGATCGCCATTCGATTATGATAAGAACACGATGTTATACATCTCGCCGAATATGCCATATCCAAAGCATGACAAAAAGGAACGAGAGCGGTACGCAGATGCAGCAATTGATGAGATAGTCAAGCTGCTTGCAGTCACAACCGGCAAGACCCTTATTCTCTTTACGGCGAAAAGCGATATGAACTATGTGTTCAAAAAGCTGTCGAATATGGATATGCCTTACAAGATGATAATACAAAGTGAACATTCCTCACAGCAGCGGCGGCTTGAAAAGTTCAAGGAAGATACTAATTCAGTAATACTCGGCTCCGGAACATATTGGGAGGGTATAAACATAGAAGGTGAATCACTCTCGCAAGTGATAATATACAAGCTGCCGTTCCCCGTACCCGATCCTATAAACGAGTACAAAATGTCGCTGTCAAAGGCTCCGATCATGGACGTAGCTGTTCCCGAGATGATAATCAAGCTCAAGCAGGGAGCAGGACGGCTGATACGCAGTGCTTCGGATAAAGGCATTGTATCGATACTTGATCCGAGGGTTAACAGCGAAAGTAAAGCCCCATACAAAGAAATGACACTGTCGGCATTACCCGAAAAACATAAGACCGAAGATATAAACGAGTTGCAGGAGTTTTGGAATAACATAAACGGAGGAAGATGAAAATGGCAACGGTAAAATATGCACAGGCTGAGTACATGGACGCTCTGATGAAAGCGATAGTTGACCGCGCGCTGGTCGACACCGAGATCACCGAGGAAGAAAAGGAAAAGCTGAAGAAGAAAAATACGGAAACAGCCTTTGCGCTGTATCCGTCACTAAAGGATTGGGAGGCGGCGGTATGCTGAGATTTATACTCGGGGCAATGGTCGGCGGACTGTTCGGGATAGTTACAATGTGTCTTTTCATAACAGCAAAGGAAGCCGACAGACGAATAGAAGAACTTGATAAATAACATTTTAAGGGCGTGTGAAGCCGCCCTTTTACATAATTCCGAAAAGGTAAAGTACACAGTTTTCGGTCAACAAATCTGTCCACATTGGTGATACCATTCCGCCCGAAAATGTGGTATTGTTGTTGATTGAAAGGAGGTAGTGCGAATGACACAGGTAACGATAATAGATGCGGTAAATGCAGCCGATGACAAATTCAAGCTCCGCTGCGCCGCATATTGCAGGGTGTCCACCGAGATTGGCGGGCAGAAGCATTCCTACTCGGCACAGGTCGATCATTACACCAAAAAGTTTGAAAATTCCGAGACCGAAACGCTTGTGGACATCTATGCAGACGAGGGAGTCAGCGGTAAGAGCGATGACAAGCGTGATGAGTTCAAGAGAATGATCGCTGACTGCCGTCGCGGTAAGATCGACCGGATATACACCAAATCGATCAGTCGATTCGCCCGAAACACACGGGACTGCTTAAAGAATATCCGTGAGCTGAAAAGCCTCGGAATATCGGTGTACTTTGAAAAGGAGAACATCGACACGGCAAAAATGACCGATGAGATGATGATAACGATTATGGGAGGTCTTGCGCAGGAGGAATCTACATCTATAGGTCAGAACGTAGCTTGGGGGATCCGTAAAAAGATGAGGGACGGAACAATGAAATATGCCAACGCTCCCTATGGCTATAAGAAGAACTATGAAAACGGTGACATTGAAATCGATGAAGAAACAGCAGCGGTCGTTCGAGAGATATTCAATATGTATCTGAGCGGAATAGGATGCCGAGGTATAGCCGAGGAACTTAATCAGCGAGGTGTAATACCGCCTGCGGGCAAAATGTGGCGGCAGAATCTTATTGGGAATATCCTTGCAAGTATCAATTATGTAGGTGATAGCATATGGCAGAAAACCTACACATCGGGTGTTCCCGCAAAGCAGATACGGAATCATGGCGAGTATGATATGTATTATGTTACAAGCGATCACGATGCAATAATCTCAAGAGAAACCTTCGACAAGGTACAGAAGATACTTGAAACCCGAAGAATACCGAGAACATCTCCGCAGGAAAGGATATTCTCAAGAAAAATCACCTGCGGCTGCTGCGGAGGTTTATATAGCTTCCATAACCGAAAATACCGCAGTAAGTGGGAGTGCATTCAAAGGTCAAATCATGGAACTTGCGATGGAATCTCACTCCCACAGTCGAGGATAGAAAAAACATTTATAATAATGTGTAATAAACTTAGGCACACCTACACCGACATTCTGATACCCGCAAGGAAAACGCTTAACGAACTAAAACTGCACAAACTCGGAAGCGATACAAAAACGCTTGACCTATACAAGCAGATCGCCGCTCTGAAAGAACAGCGGCACGTCATAGCTACAATACGCAGAAAGGGTTTCATGACTGAGGACAAGTTCCAAGAGCAGACATCCGCCCTTGATACAAAGCTACTGAAATTCAATCGTGAGCTGCGGAAAATATCCAGATCCGATGACGAGGACAGAGTTGTCGAACAGCTTGACATACTGATAGATGTGTTCGGAAAAATGACAGAGGATATGGAACGCTTCGATGATGAAGTATTCACACTGATAGCCGAAAAAATGACGATTCTGGATAATGAAAAGATAGAGTTTCAGCTCATCGGCGGCATGAAATTTACGGAAAGGATAGTGAGCGAATGAGCAGGATACATACAATTCCCTACGGCTACCGAATGGTCGGCGGCGAGATCGTAATAATGACAGAGGAAGCCGAGATAGTCAGGCTGATATTCAACGAGTACATAGGCGGTCTGAGCTACAAAAAAGTTGCCGAAAAGCTGACTGCCGATGGATACAATTACTATGATGATGGTGGAATATGGAGTCAGGGTGCGGTAAAAAAACTGATATTCAGAGATTGCTACATTGGCAGGAACGGATACCCGAGGATAGTATCTGACACGGTTTATCAAGCAGCCCATGAAATGTCTGAAAGCCGCAGAAAAAACAAGATCAATTCTACCGATGACAACCGTCTGCTCAGAAAAATAACAATGTGCGGCGAATGCGGCAGACGGCTTGAAAGGTTTGGCGCTGTAAGCAAGGGAAAGAGCATAGCATACTGGCGGTGCATGAATCCCGAATGCACAAGGCTTGGGTTTAGCATAGTCGATGATATGATAATCAATGCGCTTGATCGAGCTATACTAACATCCGAGCATAAAACAATGTTAGGCAGTTCTATATACGAGCCAGACAGCAGAGTGATATATCAGCAGAACGAGATCAACCGTATGATCGACAGCGACAAGGTAGATTACGATAGGATAAAGGACGAGATCATCAAGCTGGCAAGTATGAAGTATGAGCGCATAGAATATATCTGCTCGGATAAACAGGCGGCAAGGATAGACGAATTGCTCGCTGACTATACTCCCAATTGCGATAAGAGAGCAGAGTTTATACGGCAGTGTGTAAGCAGAATTACCATAAATAATGAAAGGATATTCACGGTCGAGCTTATAGACGGAACATCAATAAAATCCATGATAGAAAGGAAGAAGTCAAAATGAGTGAAAAAACCATAACTGTCATTCCTGCGAAAAAGATAACTGCGGAGAACAGAGCGCAGTATCACCAATTACGGGTCGCAGCTTATTGCAGAGTCAGCACCGATGAAGAAGAACAGCTTAACAGCTATCAGGTCCAGATCAGTTATTATACCGATCTGATAAACGGCAACACGGAATGGACTCTCGTAAATATATTCGCAGACGAGGGCATCAGCGGAACGCAGATGAAAAAGAGGACGCAATTCAACCGCATGATGAGAATGTGCAGACAGAAAAAGATAGACCTTATTCTATGCAAATCTATAAGCCGATTCGCCAGAAATACTGTTGACTGCCTTGAAAGTGTGCGTGAGCTGAAATCGCTCGGTATCGGGGTCATATTCGAGAAGGAAAATATAAATACGCTCATATCTAACAACGAATTTATGCTTGCATTGTACGGCTCATTCGCCCAAGCCGAATCGGAATCCATAAGCAAGAACGTATCATGGGGAATAGAGAAATCATTCAGAGAAGGCAAGGTCAGATACAACTACCAATATTTCCTCGGCTACCGAAAGGGGGCTGACGGCAAGCCGGAGATCGTACCCGAGGAAGCGGAGATCGTCAGGAAAATATATTCAATGTTCCTTGATGGCATGAGTATGAAGAACATTGCCACGGCTCTTAATGAACAAGGGATACCCACCTGTCGGGGTACAGGTCAATGGGAGCAGAGCCGAATAAGGTATATCATCTCAAACGAGAAATATGTTGGCGACGCTATGCTTCAGAAATATTATACGGTGGACTGCTTAACGCATAAGAGAATACGCAATAACGGCGAGCGTACAAAATACCTTGTAACTAACGCACATGACGCGATCATTGATCGAGATACCTACAACCGAGTTCAGCAGGAGCTTGCAAGGCGAAGCTCAAAGCGTAAGGTCAGCGATAAATGCGTGACGGAGCAGGGCAAATATTCAAGCAAGTACGCATTAACAGAAATAATGATCTGCGGAGAATGCGGCACACCATACCGCAGGGTCGTATGGAATGTTCACGGCAGAAAGCAGCCGATGTGGAGATGTATAAATCGTCTCGATCATGGGTCAAAATACTGTCACTGCTCACCATCTATGCATGAGGGTAAGCTGCACAGTGCCATACTCGGCGCGCTGAATGATTTCTACAATGATGGTGCAGACGTTATACGGAATATGCAGTATAACGGCGCAGATGTGCTTGCCGACTTAGGCAATGGAGAGATACTGCGTATAGAGAAAAGGCTGAAGGAGATAGATGAGGCGAGAAATAAGATGATAAGCCTTATCGCAAGCGGATCGGTCGGAGAGGACTCCTTCGACGCCGAACTACAGAAACTGTTCGATGAGGAAAGTCAGCTCGGCGCAAAGCTGGAATCGCTGAAAACTCAGAACAGCGCACAGACAGTACAGCAGAAAAAAATAGAGGTTATGATAGAACGCTTAAATCAAGACTGCTGTCGGCTGACCGAGTTCGATGATGTGCTGATACGCAAAGCAATAGAGTGCATCAAGGTGATGAATAAGACCGAGATAATCGTAATATTCAGAGGCGGATACGAGGTAACTGTTGAGGTAGAGAAATAAGGCAAAATACATATCGGTCTGTTGCTTGTCCATAAGAATAAGCGGCAGACCGATTTTATTTTGCGGGGGTGATAATTATTCCAAATAATTTTGATGGCATTAAGACCCAAAGATTCGGAGTGGAGATCGAACTTACGGGAATTACTCGCTGTCAGGCGGCACAGGCAATACAGACTGTTTTGAAGGGAGATATAGAGCATATTGGACGCACCTATTATTTATTTGACGAAAAATACAGAGAGTGGAACGTGGTATATGACGGTAGCATAAAACCGTTAAATCGGGGTGGCGGTTTGGACGAGGAATACAAGGTCGAGATAAATACTCCCGTTCTCAAATATGAGGATATACCATTGCTTCAGGAGGTAATAAGAGCGATCAGGAAAGCAGGCGGCGTAAGCGGTGCGCAGTATATGGCAGGTACGCACATTCACATCAACGGGGAGGAATATACTCCGCAGACGCTAAGAAACCTCGTAAATATTTTTTCAAGTAAGGAGGATTACTTGTGGGAAGCTCTGCAGGTCTCGACAATGCGGGAATCCTATTGCCAAAAGATCAATAAGGATTTTGTTGAGGTTGTCAATAAGATAAAACCGAAAACAATGTCAGAATTCAGCGAGCTTTGGTACACAAACGGCGGTACGCTGTCTTCGCCATCGGGTAGCAGATCACGATACAGGGCTTTAAATCTTCATTCGTTTTTTGAGAACGGTCACTTTGAGGTCAGGTGTGCAAACGGGTCGTTACACGCCGGAGTCCTGCGAGCCGAGTTATGCTTGATACTGGCAATAAGCAATGCGGCGTTGACGAAAAAATATTGTTCGCCCGCGGTCAGCTACAGTGACAATATGCGTTACAGTTTTCGGGTATGGCTTATTAATTTAGGCTTGAACGGTCCAGAATTCAAAAACTGCCGTATGCATCTGTTAAAGCACCTTGACGGGAACATCGCATGGCGGCACCCCGAGGATGCGATAGCACAGAGGGAAAGATTGAAAGCCGAGCGAGAGGCCGCACGTGAGCGCACTGTGAGCCTCGTGTCGAGAGAAACGACCGAGGTCGGGGAAACACCAGCCGAGGAAGAAAGCCAAGCTGTGAGCGATTTTGACGGCGATTCTGACGAGGACTATCTGGCAGAGGAAACTGCAGGGCTGATCATGTCGACATGAGGGAGGTGTGGAAAAATGTCAGAGAAAAAAATATACATCAGCTACGGCAGCAACCTTAACCTTGAACAGATGTCAAGAAGGTGTCCGAATGCAAAGATCATCGAAACGGCAATGCTTGAAAACTACGAATTAGAATTCAGGCGAGTGGCAACGATCGTTCCTAAAGAAGGTGCGAGGGTCCCTATCCTACTGTGGCAGATAGATGAGTATGACGAACAGAACCTTGACCGATATGAAGGATTCCCAAATTTATATAGAAAGGAAGAGCTCGAGGTCGAGGTGAACGGCAGCGTTGTGAAAGGTATGGCATATGTGATGAATGGCGGTCAGACGTATCTTCCAAGCGCTGAGTATTACATCAGTATCCTTGAGGGCTATGAGGATAACGGATTGGACACGGAATACCTTGCTGAAGCTCTGAAAAAGACGGTTATTGCGATGAATATTTCCGAAGATGAGCCGACCGAGGATGAAGAAAATTCGTTGAGAATGGAATGAGAGGCGAGATAATGGTTTACAAGAATTTTTATATCAGCATTACCGAAAGCAATGATATTTACAGAACTGACAGTGACGGAAACATGATATCCTGCGAGGGCTTTTCTTTTGAGATTTTTCCGACAGAAAACCGCACACAGAAGATCGATGAGTTTTCTGCTGCGGTGGGATATGAGATATTAGAAAAAAGCCTGTCCGAAGCGGAGCAGTTTGTAAAGGATCATATTGATCTGGAAGGCTCGGAGCTGAAAGGTTTTATAACTGAAATCGGGTCATCCGATGATGGAGGTACGAGTAATAGTATGGCTATGTGAGTTTTGCAGTAGTTTCTCTGAATTTGTCAAAAAAGGCGAAATAGCGCAGTTTTATGGGTGTCATCAATTTTGTGGAAGCGGTGTCTTTTGTTATAACGCAGTTTACTTCCTTTGCTTCAACGGCTTCGATCATTTTCTGAAAAGCAGGACGGTCTGTATTCAGTCCCGT
>CANQCJ010000032.1 GCA_947589205.1 uncultured Ruminococcus sp.
GGATCTTGTCGATGTCGAATGTACGTTCGACAACAACAAGCTGCTGTTTTATTTCACCGCCGAGAGCCGCGTCGATTTCAGAGAGCTTGTAAAGGATCTCGCAAGCGTTTTCCGCACAAGGATAGAGCTGCGGCAGATAGGCGTGCGCGATGAAGCGAAAATGCTCGGCGGCTTGGGAATATGCGGTCAGCCGTTTTGCTGTTCGCGCTTTTTGGGGGATTTTCAGCCGGTGTCGGTAAAAATGGCAAAGGAGCAGTCGCTCTCGCTCAACCCCGCAAAGCTCTCCGGCACCTGCGGCAGACTTATGTGCTGTCTTAAATTTGAAAGCGAGGCATATGAGGAGCTTCTTAAAACCACTCCGAAGATAGGCGCGTATGTCAAGACCCCCGAGGGCAAGGGCGTCGTTACGGACGTAAATCTGCTGACCGGAACGCTAAAGGTAAGACCCGACAAATCCGACAACGTTCTTACGCTCAACAAAAAGGACGTGGAGATAATAAAGGATTCGGTCATACGCATCGACAAAAACGAAATGCGCGCGCTAAAGCAGCTGGAGGGAAAATAAATGCCGTCTATCGCCGTTCATCTTTGCGTTTCAAGTATGCTTGCCGAGCGTCTTGAAATTGTCAGCCTCGAGGATTTTTTCTTGGGTTCTATAGCTCCCGATTCGGTAAACGTAAACGGCTTTGCTTCGCAGGAGCAGCGTTACAGCGCGCATATACGTTCGCGCGACGTAAGCATATGGCTCAAAAATATCGAAGCCTTCAAAGCCGAAAGCAAAAGTAGGATCTCCGAACGAAAGGATCTCTGCAGCGGTTTTCTGCTTCATCTTTACACCGATATAGCATGGGACGAGACCGTTCAGCCGGAGCTTTTCGACTATTTAAGAAGCAAGGGCGTCGCGGAGGAAAGGCTTAACGAAAAAAAGTGGGACGAGCTGCGCGGATTTGACAGCGCGCTCTCTAAAAGCGATGAGTACAAGCAAGCGGCAGCTTATCTTGCCAAAGCGGAGCCTGCCGATATCGGCGTTATCAGCGCCGAGCTTTTATCGCAGTGGCGGGACAGGATAGTAACGCTGACATATCCCTACCCGCCTTCGGGTTTTCTTAACGCCGAACATATTCGCACCGCCGCTGAGCGCGCATTTGAGCTTATGACAAAATAATAATACGCGCAGACCGTAAAAAAGTCCGCGCGTAATTTTTTTATTTTTCCGCGAAAAATACTCCGTACCAAACCAAGAAGGTATACACCGTCCAGATCTTGCGGGAGTTGTCGTATTTGCCCTCGCGGTGATCGTCAAGCAAGCTTACGAGCTTGTCGGTGTTGAAAAATCTCTCACTGTCGGCAGAGAGGAATTTTTCCTTTACGATGTTATAATATTTGTCCTCCTTGAGCCAGACCCTTATCGGCACGGGGAAGCCGAGCTTTTTCTTGTTTGCCGTCTGCGGCGGACAGGCCTTTAGAGCGGCTATGCGCATAGCGTACTTTGTGTTTTCTTTTGTAACGCGGTATCTTTTCGGTATGCGCTGTGCAAGCGCCATGACCTTTTTGTCAAGAAACGGCACTCTAAGCTCCAGCGAATGCGCCATGCTCATCTTGTCGGCTTTTAACAAAATATCTCCGGTCATCCACAAATGCAGGTCTAAATACTGCATTTGAGTTACCTCGTCGCAGTCCGCCGTTTTGTCATAAAACGGCTTTGTGATCTCCGTCGGGTCGGGCGCGTCGGTCTTTATTTTAAGAAGCTGCTCGCGCTCTGCGGGGGTGAACATATAGGCGTTTCCGATAAAACGCTCCTGTAGGTCCTGACCGCCGCGTATCAGGAAATTTATGCCGTGCTTGTGGGGCAGGTGTCCTGCCGCCTGACCGACGGCGCGCCTTATCGGGCGGGGGAGCTTATTGTAAGCCGCCATATCGTCGGGATTGTGGTAGATATTATAGCCGCCGAAGATCTCGTCCGCTCCCTCTCCGGAAAGCACCACCTTGACCTGCTCTGCGGCAAGCTTGCAGACAAAGAACAAGGCTACCGCCGCAGGGTCGGCAAGCGGTTCGTCCATGTGGTATTGAATCTTCGCAAAATTTCCCCAATAATCCTCCGGAGAGATAACGCGGGAATTGTTCACCTTTCCGATATACTCGGAAAATTCTTTAGCATAACCAATTTCATTATACTTTTCGTCCTCGCCGAAGCCGACCGTAAAGGTCTTATCGACGTTGGCGACAGCCGCAACATAGCTCGAATCAACGCCGCTCGAAAGGAACGAACCGACCTCGACGTCCGCTATCTTGTGCGCTTCAACGCTGTTTTTAAACGTCTCGGTTATATCGTCCACCCAGTTTTCGAGCGAGGGCTTTTCATCGGGGTCAAATTTTATCTCCCAGTATCTCTTGACCGTCAGCCTTCCGTCAGCATATGTAAAATAATGCGCGGCGGGCAGCTTGCTTACGTTTTTAAAAAACGTATCCGCCGTCGGGGAATACTGGAAGGTCAGGTATGTTTCCAGCACGGAGGTGTTAAGCTCCTTGACAAACTGCGGGTGATCGAGAAAGCTTTTTATCTCGCTGCCCCACATCAGCGTTTCGCCGAATTTTCCGTAATAGAGCGGCTTTATGCCGAAAAAATCCCTCGCGCCTAAGATCATATCCTTTTTCTTGTCATAGATAACAAACGCGAACATTCCGCGCAGCTTGTTCAGCAGCGTTTCAAAATCCCACTGCTCATAGCCGTGAACGAGCACCTCGCTGTCGGCTCTTCCTGCAAATTTATGCCCCGCGGCGATAAGCTCTTCTCTTAATTCCGCAAAATTATATATCTCGCCGTTAAAGGTCAGCACGATGCTGCCGTCCTCGTTGAACATCGGCTGCGCGCCGTTTTCGCTGAGGTCGATTATCGAAAGCCTGCGAAAGCCCATCGCGATATTTTCATCAACATATTTTCCCGCCTGATCGGGTCCGCGGTGAGCTATCCTGTCCATCATTTTTTCGATAACTATTCCCGCATCGTTTATCTTATTGGTAAAACCGACAAACCCGCACATATTATCACGCTCCCTAAAATTTCTTTATTACATTATACTCCTTATTTTCACTTTTTGCAATAGCTTTATTCCAAAAGTCCGAGAAGAAAATCCCTTGCTTCTGTCAAATTTTCAAATTTTTTGTCGATAAACGGCATAAGCTCCTCGTTCGGCTGCAAAATATCCGGCACCATTATCGTAAGCATTTTCGCGGCCTTTGCGGCTTTTATGCCGTTAAAGGAATCCTCCACCGCCGCGCACCTTACGCTTTCTACCCCCAGCGCCTTGCAGGCCTCAAGAAAAATATCCGGCTCCGGCTTGCTTTTTGATACCATTTCCCCGCCGATGATGACGTCGAAATATTTTAGCAGTCCCGCCGAAGCAAGCTCGCTTTTTACCCGCCCGCTCCTTGTCGAGGACGCCAGCGCCGTCGGCACGGCGCGTTCCTTAAGCGCGGTCAAAATTTCCTCCGCGCCCGCCTTTATCGGCATACCGTCCCTTTCAAGCATATCGTTCACCGCTTTGTCAACGTCTCTGCGCAAACGCTCATAGTCTATTTTTTCGCCGTAGCTCTCCCTGACTATCCGCTCGGTCTCGCGGCTGTTGACGCCGATACACCTGTAGCAGACCTCCTCGATACCGTCAAGCCCCTCGCGTTCGGCTATGCGCTTCCACGCTTTTATGCAAAGGCGTTCGGTGTCGAAAATTACTCCGTCCATGTCGAAAACAACTGCTGTTATCATTTTTTCACCTACTTAAAATACATATAAAGCGTACATTTTATCATGCCGTTGTAGAGCTTGCGCTTTTTGTCGGCGCGCCTGCCGAAAAAAGTCTCAAATTCCTCGTCCGGGGAAATTATCGCGGCTTTGGTCTCGCTGTCGGGCGAAATGCGCTGACCGAGTATCCTGTAAAGCTCGCGCGCTTTGTTTATTTCCAGCATTCGCTCGCCGTACGGCGGATTGCAGATGCAAATTGCGCCCTTGGGCGGTTTAAAGCTTTTTACGTCCGCTTCGCTTATTTTTACGCGCGAGGAAACTCCGGCTTTTTTTGTGTTGCTCACCGCAAGATCTATCGAAGCCGGGTCTATATCCGAGCCGAACGCTCTGAACGCCGCGGCTTTGTTGATATCCTCCATCGCTTCAGCGCGTTGTTCGCGCCAGATATTTTCGTCAAGCTGCCGCCAGTTCATCGCGGCGAAGCTTCTTCTAAGCCCCGGGGCGATGCTTAACGCCTTGTAGGCGGCTTCTATCAGCAGTGTGCCCGAACCGCACATCGGGTCGCAGACTATACTGTTTTCCCTAACCCGCGCAAGGTCTATTATCCCCGCCGCAAGCGTTTCCTTTATCGGCGCGGCGTTGGAATTTCTTCTGTATCCGCGCTTGTGCAATCCCGCTCCGCTCGTGTCGAGATAGAGCGTACACACGTCCTTCATTATCGAAAAGCAGAGCTGATGCACCGCCCCGCTCTCCTCGAGGCGTTCAACGCCGTAAACGCTGCCGAGACGCTTGCAGGCGGCTTTTTTTATTATTTTCTGACAGTCGGGAATGCTGTGCAGCTTTGAGTTAAGGCTGTGACCCTTTACCGGGAACGCGTCGGTCTTTCCGATAAAACGCTCTAATTCCAACGCTCTTACGCCCTCGAAAAGCATATCGAACGTCTCGGCATTGAAGCTGCCGAGCTCTATGTAGACCCGCTCGGCGGCCGACAGGCGCAGATTCGCCGCCGCTATCATTGATGCGTCTCCCTCGAAGCCTACCTTGCCGTCGGAAGCCCTGATGTTTTCCCCGCCTATCCTGCCTATCTCAAATTTCAGCACGCTTTCAAGCCCGAAATGGCAGGGGCAGCATAGCTTAAATTTTTCCATATTTCCTCCGCAAAAAGAACGGGAGCTTCTGAGCCGCGCTCATACCGCTCCCTGTTGTTATTTGAATTTTTATATCGAAGCTCACCAACGTCAGCAAACCAATCAACCCCGCAAGATCACGAAGCTCATCGACGTCAGCAAACCGAACAACCCCGCAAGAATGCGAAGCAATCTTGCAGAATGAAACACATTTAGCGTTTCATTCACTAACCTGCTAATATAGACCCGCAAGAATGCGCAGCATTCTTGCAGAATGAAACGCATTTAGCGTTTCATTCAGTGCCACCCGCTGCAGGTCTGGGGAATGTTGGAAACCTTGTAGTATCCCACCTCGGAGGGGCAGCCGCTGCCGGCTATGTCTCCGGTGCGCGTGCAGTAGCGCAGCTCGGTGACCGATTCGGGCATCGCAAAATCGTGGTTCTCCTCGTTCTCGGCAATGTCTCCGAAAATGTTTTTCCAGATAGCGGCAATGTTCTGATAGTTTCCCGTCGGTATCTTCTTCCATTCGTCGTAGCCTATCCATACGCCGCTTACATAATCCGGCGTGCAGGCGACGAAGTTAAGGTCTACCCAGTCCGACGAAGTACCCGACTTAGCGGCTATTACCGTCTTGCTGAGCTTCGCCTGAGTACCCGTACCCTGACTGCCGGTAACGACCTTCTGCATCATTCTGTTCATTACATAAGCGGTAGAATCGCTTATTACCTGCTTGTAGCCGTCCGAATGCTCGTAAATTACCGTGCCGTCGGCTTCCTCAATGCGGGAAATATAGGTCGTCTCATATTTCTTTCCGCCGTTGCCGAATATCGTGTACGCCGCGACAAGCTCCTGCAAATGCAAGCCGTTCGTAAGACCGCCGACCGTCATACCCGAATATCCCTCGTCTGCGCCGGCTAAAGTCGTGATGTCCAGCTTTTCGGTCAGGAAATCATAGCAGTAGGTCGGGGTCATCTGCTGAACGAGCTGCGCGGGCGCGGTGTTGAGCGAACGCATCAGCATCTGCCATGCGGTAAGATTATCATGCGACCAGTTGCCCAGCTCTCCGTATTCCGAATAGTTTACCGGCCAGTCCTCTTCATTGCCGTCATTGTCCGCGTCTATCCTGATAGGATCGTCCTTTATCAATGTCGAATAGGTTATAAGATCCTGATCCAGCGCGGGCGCGTAGGACGCTATCGGCTTTATGCACGAGCCCGGCGAACGCATACCCTGCGAAACGAGATTGAATACACGCGATTCCTTTTTCTCGCTCCGCGAGCTGACGTTGCACTTCACCTCGCCGGTATAATCAACGACCACAAAGCCGCTTCTAAGCTCGTCGTCTCCGAACGACCACGCCTGGAAATTGGAATTATCCCGCATTTCCTTTTCTATCTTTTCCTGCATTTCGATGTCCACGGTGGTGTAAACGTCAAAGCCGCCCTGACGCAGCCTTTCTTCGGCTTCGTCATTATCTATACCCTTTTCGTCAGCTATTATCTGCACCGCCTGATTCATCGCCGCGTCGAGAAACCACGAGGTAACTCCCTGCTCGTCGGGAATGTCGTTTTCCTCCTTGACGGTGGTGAAATCGGGGTCGCCGTAGACCTTGAGCTTGTCCGCCTGCTTCTGAGCCTTTTCAAATTCATCGTCCGAGATAGCTCCGTTTTCAAGCATTTGCTCGAGCGAATAATCGAGACGCTCTCGGTTTTTGTGCGGGTGCTCGAGCGGGTTCAGCGACGCGGGAGCTTTAAGCATAGCCGCAAGCGAAGCCGCCTGAGCATAGTTGAGCTTTGAAACGTCCTTTTTGAAATAATAATTCGCCGCCGCCTGAACGCCGATTATCTCCTTTTGGGAGGTGCCGAATTCGACAACGTTCAGGTAGGCTTCGAGTATATCGTCCTTGGTGTATACCTTTTCAACGTTTATCGCGCGGAATATCTCGCGTATCTTACGCTCCATACCCTTTACGCCTCTGTCATCGTTATCGTCGGTGATGTTTTTTATCGTCTGCTGGGTTATCGTAGAACCGCCCTGCTGCTCGGGCGTCAGCAGCGTTTTCAATATAGCCATTATCGTTCTGGCAAAGTCTATTCCGTCATGGGTATAAAAACGCTTGTCCTCTGTATAAACGAACGCGTCTCTGACGTGCTGCGGCACTTTGTCGAGGTCCACCCACGCCGCCTTGCGCTGGGGATTCTTTATGCCGTAATAGAGCAGGTACTCCTCGCTGTCCGGATCCTCCTCGTCATAGTCGGGATTTTCATACAGAAATCTCGAAACGTTGCTGACCACCGTCTGTTCCTCCTCTAAGCTCACGGTAGTGGTGGTGTCGGCGAAATTCAGTATATATATCGTAAGCGCGGTGGCGAATATCGAGCCGGTTATTATCACTATCATAAAGCAGGAAAGCACAAACGTGCCAAAGATCCTCGCTATCCTGACGATCGGGTGAACGGAACGTCTTTTCTTTTTCTTCCTGACCGGAGTGTCCGCGCCCGGGCGTTTTGATCTTCTTTTGTCGTCCATAGCTCCAAAAATCCTTTCGATAAAAGAGATTTTGTTAAAAAACGGGGAACGCATAAGTCACGCTCCCCGATCTGTTCTTTATTATTCCTCGGAAGCCTCTTCATCGGAGGCTTCTTCGTTGGAAGATACCTCTTCATAGGAAGATACCTCTTCCGATACAGTCGTTTCTCCGGCAGGAAGCAAAGCCCTAATCGAAAGACTGATCCTCTTCTTGTCGAGGTCTATCTCGGTGATCTTCGCGGTGACCTCCTGACCTACGGTGAGCACCTCGGAAACGCTGTCGACTCTGCGGTCGGCGATCTGAGAAATGTGGATAAGTCCGTCAATTCCGTCGATTATCCTTGCAAACGCGCCGAAGGAGGTAATAGACACGATCTTTACATCAACGGTCTGTCCTACTGCGTAATTCGCCTTGAATATCTCCCACGGATTTTCCGAATCCTTCTTGTAGATCAAAGCCACCTTGCCGGTCTCGGGATCTATATCCTTGATCCTTACCTCTATCGTATCGCCGACGGAAACAACGTCGGACGGGTGCTTGATCCTCTTCCACGAGAGATCCAGCTTGCGGACAAGTCCGTCCACGCCGCCTAAGTCTACGAATACGCCGTAATCGGTGATGGATTTTACCTCTCCGGAGATAACGTCGCCGACGCTTGCCGTCTCGAAGAACTTAGCCTTAGCCGCTTCGCGCGCTTCTCTTTCAACCGCTCTGATAGAACCGACAGCCTTCTGTCTGCCCTCGTTGACCTCTAAGATCTTAAAATCAACGGTCTTTTTGAGCATATCCTCGAGATTTCCGCCTCTGGGCACCGCCTGAGAAGCGGGAACGAATACGTTGACGCCGTTTGAAGCAACTATCAGTCCGCCCTTTACAGCCTTAACGACCGTGCCGGTGAGAGTCGTGTTTTCCTCCTTAGCCGCGGCTATCTTCTCAAAGCCTGCCGCCGCGTCCACCTTCTTCTTGGACAGCATGACAGTACCCTCCTGGTCGTTCATTTTAAGAACGATAAGAGAAACGGTCTCGCCTACGCTTACAACGTCGGAAGGCTTCTTGGTGGGGTCGTCGGTAAGCTCGCCGGGATAGATATAGCCGGTGTGCTTCGTTCCGATATCGACTATGACCTCATCGTTTTCGGTTATAGCCGTAACAACTCCCTCTACCTTCTGACCGGTATGTATTTTCTTTAAAGTCTTTTCCATTTCCTCCGCAAAGTTAAATTCCTCTTCAACATTGCTGTTAATAATTTCACTCATGGCCTGTTGTACCTCCTTGATTATATGAGCCGGGGCAGATGCGCCGGCAGAGATCCCGATAAATCTTGTTTTCGATAAGTCTGAGCCGGCAAGCTCTCTCCTTAGCTCCTCGGCGTTCTCAACAAGCAGCGTTTCGCACTGCGTCCGGCACACCTCTTTGAGCTTTTGGGTATTAGAGCTGTTTTTTGAGCCGACAATTATCATCAAATCCGCCTTTGCCGAAAGCTCTCTCGCTTCCGATTGTCTTACCGCCGTAGCAGAGCATATGGTATCGAACACCTGCGCGTCCTCTCTTTCGGAGCTGATACGCTCCTTGCAGACCTCCCAAAGGCGTTTATTAAAAGTCGTCTGAGTTACGGCGCAGACGCTTTTGTCCCCGCCGATATTTTTCAAGATCTCCTCAAGCTCGTCCACACTTGAAAAAACATAGCTTTCGGCTTTACAGAAGCCGCGTATGCCCTGCACCTCGGGGTGATCGGCATCGCCGGCAATGAGAACAACGCTGTCCTCGGGGCGATCGGAAACTATCCTGTGTATGCGTTCAACGCCCGGGCAGGTCGCGTCGACTATCTCCGCGCCGCGCTCTTCAAGCTCGTCATAGACCGCCCGTCCTACGCCGTGAGCGCGTATAACGACCGTCTGACCCGCAGTCACCTCATCGAGGCTCACCGCCTTACAGCCGTGCCTTTCGAGATCCTCAACGACTATATGATTATGGATAATCGGACCTAATGTCACAACATTATTTCGGTTATCTAATTTATTATACACTATTTTCAAAGCATTGTCTACACCAAAACAGAAACCCGCAGACTTTGCAACGAAAATTTTACACTCGCTTAACATTTAATTCACCAAACTGGTTATAGAATCCATAATGCTTTTCTTGAGCAGCTTCAAATTTTTAGTGCTTGTGTCAGTAACGCCCAGCTCGGCGGGGATTATCGGCTTGCCGTATCTTACGACTACCCTTTTCCTCCTGCAAAGCTTTTCGCCCTCGAAGCTTATTCCCACCGGGACGACTGTCGTCTGAGCGACCGCCGCTATCAGCGCGACGCCCGTCTTGCCCTTGCCGACCCTGCCGTCCTTTGAGCGCGTTCCCTCCGGGAAAATTACGAGATTCCTGCCGGAATTGAGCTTTTCAACGGACGTGTCTATTACCGCCGTATCGCCCGTTCCGCGCACCACCGGGAAAGCTCCCCACGCTTTTATCAGCAGCGTGAAAAATATATTCTGCTTAAAAAGCTCCTCCTTTGCCATATAGGAGATCGGCACGCGCGTCATGAGCGCGATAAACACCGGGTCGCCGTAGCTTCTGTGATTTGAAGCGAAGATGTTGCCGCCGTCGCGCGGTACGTTTTCAACGCCCTCGTAGGTCAGCTCGAACCAGTGGGTGAAAATAAACCTTACGAACGGTCTGGCGAGGTTGTAAAAGCCCTGACGCATCGGGTTTATCCTTTTGCCTTTTTTTATCGGGTTTATCGGCATTAGCGTCCGCTGCTTTTTTTCAGCCGCTGCGGATTTTTTTTTTGCCGCTTCAGACGCCGAAGCGTTTTCAGAGACCGCTTTTTCGGCAAGCTCCGCGATCCTTTCCGCGACCTGCTCTATCGTCATAAAGCTCGAATCTATCTCAACGGCGTCCGGAGCTTTTTTGAGCGGCGCGGTCTCGCGGTGAGTGTCGTTGTAATCGCGTTCGTTTATGTCGGCAAGCACCTGTTCATATGTCGAGGGATCGCCCTTTTCGCTAAGCTCCTTGAACCTGCGCTGCGCTCTTATCTCCGCCGAAGCGGTAAGAAATATCTTTACCTGCGCGTTCGGCAGCACGACCGTTCCGATGTCTCTGCCGTCCATTATGATATTATTTTCCCGCGCGATGCTCCGCTGTGTTTCGAGCAGAAACTCTCTTACCTGCGGTATCGCCGAAACGCTTGAAGCCGCCATCGAGATCTCCGGCGTGCGTATCCTGTCCGAGACGTTTTCGCCGTTTAACAGCACCGCCTGCTCGCCGTCAATGTATTTAAGCTCTATCGTAATATTGTCAAGCTCCGAAACGACCCTTTGAGTATCCTTCGGGTCGAAGCCGTTTGAAGCTATGTAATAAGCTACCGTTCTGTACATCGCCCCTGTATCAACATAAACAAAGCCGAGCTTTTTTGAGGCGAGCTTTGCGATAGTAGACTTGCCCGCGCCGGACGGTCCGTCAAGCGCAACATTTATTGCCATACATAATACCCCTTTATGTGTAGTTATTAAAGATCATAAGTCAAGCTGTTATAATTAGTCCGCAAAGCGGACGGATCTGTCAGGACCGCACCGCAGACGCTTAAAAGCGAAGCGCTCTAACATCTATTATTGCACATTTTTTTGAAAAAATCAAGTACCTGACAAAAAAATCATCTATTTTTCACAAAACTCCGTAAAACTATTACGGGGACGTTTCCGCCCCCGTAATGGTAAAAAATTGAAATTATAGAGTATGCAAAACACTTCATACTATAAAAGCATCAGTGTTCACACCATAGTAATGTAATGAGCAAGAGCTTGAGAAAATATCAGAAAGATCCTCCTGCCCGATATCGGAACGCGCGGATATTATCTTGCGTCCTCGGAGAAGCCGCTGTCGACCAGATCTACAAGACCCTCTACCGCCGCCTGCTCGTCTGCGCCGTCCGCGATTATCCTTATGGAGGTCCCGCCGACAATGCCGAGTGAAAGAATACCGAGAAGGCTCTTGGCGTTTACTCTCCTGTCTTCCTTTTCTATCCAGATAGATGACTTGAATTCATTTGCCTTCTGTATAAAGAAGGTAGCCGGACGGGCGTGAAGTCCGACCTGATTCTGTACAACTACATCTTTAACATACATAATTCGATCTCTCCATTCATAATTCATTATTTCCCGATCGGCGAAAAAACAAAGCCGATATTGCGTTTTAACGCCGCCGCGCGTACACGCCGTCTTGACGGCTTGCAGTACGCCTATGCTTTATGTTATTATTATACCTCAAACTTTTCATTTAGTCAACACGAAAATTAAACAAAGCTGTAGGTTTGAAAAAAATTCTGTTGTTTTAACAAATCTCAAAGTTGAAGCGGGGATTTGAATTGTGCAGACTTGCCAAATTTGTTTTACATCTTTGTGAATTTGTACAAATCAGGTTCATATTTTAGATATTCCGACTAAATTTTTATACATTTTCTTTCAAAATTTATCAATTGTCATTGTTTAATATGCACAACTCCTCTTCCGAGAGCTTTAGCCTTTCGATCAGGTCGGGGCGTTTTTTTTGTGTGGTTTTAAGCCTCATGATATGCCGCCATTTGTTTATTTCGGCGTGATTTCCCGAAAGCAGCACTGCGGGGACCTCCATACCCTCCCAGACCTCCGGGCGGGTGTACTGGGGGTATTCCAGCAGACCGGCAAAATGGCTCTCGTCCTCATAGCAGTCCGGCTGCGACAGCGCGCCGTCAAGCGTTCTCACTATACAGTCTATCAGCAGCAGCGCGGGCAGCTCTCCGCCGCTCACGACAAAATCTCCGACAGAGATCTCCTCGTCCACTATTTTATCGAGTACCCGCTGGTCTACCCCCTCATAGTGCCCGCAGAGAATAAATATCTCGTCAAGCCCTGACAGCTCCAGCGCGCGCGGCTGGGTAAGCGTTTTGCCCTGCGGAGACATATAGATGACGTGCGGTCTCCTGCCCTCGCAGACGGCTTTGTAGCAGTCGTATATCGGCTGCGCCTGCATGAGCATACCCTGACGCTCGCTGTAGGGCGCGTCGTCAACGCGGCGGTGCTTGTCCTTGGTGTAAGCGCGTATATCGTGACAGTGCGCTTCAAAAATGCCCTTGGCACGCGCTCTGCCGATTATGCTCTCGTTAAGCGCGTTATCGACAAATTCCGGGAAAAGCGTGGCTATATCGAATCTCATTGCTTTTTGTCTCCCCGTTCGTTTTCGTAAATTTCAAACAGCCCCTGCGGCGGCGAGATCTTCATATATCCCTGCCCGATATTTATTTCCTCGATAAATTCCTCGACCGCCGGAAAAAGCAGCCTTCCGCCGTCGGGGGTCTTTATATGGTAAACGTCGTTAGCTCCCGTAGGACTTACCTCGGAGATCCTCCCGTACTCTCTGCCGCTGTCGGCGTCTATAACGTCAAGTCCGATAAGGTCGGCGATAAAATAACAGCCTTCGTCAAGAATAAAGTCCTCCCTGTCGGCGTAAAGCAGATGGTTTCTGAGCTTTGCCGCATCGTCCGCCGTCTCAACTCCGGCAATTTTGAGCACCGCCATGCTCTTTTGCGTTCGAGCGCGCTCTATCGTCACCGGCGTACCGCTTTTCCAATAAAGCGTTTCAAATTCCGTCAGCAGCTCCGCGCTGTCGCATAGCGGCTGAGCCTTTACCTCTCCGCGCACGCCGAACACCGAGGTTATTTTCGCTATTTCAATAAGCTCCAAAAAACATACCTCCCTTAAAGAGAACCGAGTTTGTCAAGGTCGAACGGAGTTTTCTGGTAAACGCAGTGGTTCAGCCAGTTTGAATAGAGCAGGTTCGCCGAACAGGACCAGTTAAAGCGCGGCACGGCGTTTACATCGCCATAGGGGAAATAGTGCCGCGGCTTTTTAGGCTCTAAGCCCCGCCGCATATCGCGGACGTATTCCTTGGCAAGCGTGTCGCGGTCGTATTCGCAGTGACCCATTATGAATATCTGCCGCTGAGAAAGATCGGAGATAAGATGCAGCCCCGCCTCCTCCGAAACGCTTAAAATCTCAAGCTCCTCTACCTTGACCACGTCCTCAAAGCGTATCTCGGTATTGCGCGAATGAGGACAGAAGAAGGTGTCCCCGAAGCCGCGCAGCAGCGGGTGACTGTCGTCGAGCGTCTTGTGAAGATACACCCCCGACAGCTTGCGCTCGAGCGGATATTTCGGCACGCCGTAGTGATAGTAAAGTCCCGCCTGCGCGCCCCAGCAGATATGTATCGTCGAATAAACGTGGCTCTTGCTCCATTCAAATATCTCGCAAAGCTCCTCCCAGTAGTCGACCTCGTTAAATTCCATTTTTTCCACCGGCGCGCCGGTTATGATAAGCCCGTCATAGCGTTCGTTCTCGGCTTCGCGGAAGGTCTTGTAGAATTTTAACATATGCTCCTGCGAGGTGTTTTTCGGAACGTGCGAGGTCTGCAAAAGATCTATGTCGACGTGCAGCGGCGTGTTCGAGAGCAGTCTTAAAAGCTGCGTTTCGGTGACTATCTTGTCGGGCATGAGATTCAGTATCGCGATTTTCAGCGCGCGAATGTCCTGATGCTCGGCGCGGCTGTCGGGTATCACATATATGTTTTCTCTTTCAAGCGTCTCAAACGCCGGAAGATTGTCGGGTATTTGTATCGGCATTTTTTATTCCCTCATTTCGGTTCTTTTTCTTCATTTATTACTAAGTTTTTTAAGCTCTCGGCGTTATCCGATATTATCAGGATATATTCTCCTTCGTATTCAAAAATAACGGCGTTTTCTATCTTTTCCAGCTCGTCGGGCGCATACCCCTCGAAGTCGGAATACCTCTGCTGTCTGCGCCTTTCCAAAAGCTCCTCTGCGTTCTCGCACTTTAAAACGCTTATCTCGTCCGCTCCGCTCCCGGAGGAGACGAACATTATCCCGCCGTCGGATATCTCCTGCGCGGTCACGCCGAACAGCTTTTCGCAGTTTTCGTCAAACTCGCTTTCTCCCTTTAAAAGCTGCTCGTCCAAGACCTCCGCCTGACCGCTCTTGCTCACCCTTGAAAGGATGACCTCCGCGCCGACGCTTTGCACTGTGCTGTTATTATCGGTATTTTTTTGCGAGCAGGCGCAGAGCATAAGCGCCGTCATAGCCGTCAGAACGGCGAAAAGCCGCAGTATTTTCAACTGTTTCCACTCTCCTTAAGCATAGCCGCCAGTTTAATAACTATCGGCAGGATATACACAAACGCGAACGCGGCAAGCGATACCGCCGTCATTATTATCTTAGCCGCACCGTCATACCGCAGGCTCTTATCGAGCTTATCGCGCTTTATGATAAACACTGTCAGCGCGGCAAGTCCGACAAGCGTTATGACTATACCCGCTTTGAACCCGCGCGGAGTATAGATTATCTCTATCTCATTTTCGCCCGGGTCGAGTTCAAGACTGATAAAGTCCGAAAGGGCGCGCTTGTAGTCCTGCCTTTTGCCGTTTACTTTTATCGTATAGCTTTCGTCATAGGGCAGGCTGATAAAGCAGTCGGCGGCTTACTTTAGCGTAC
>CANQCJ010000033.1 GCA_947589205.1 uncultured Ruminococcus sp.
CCTGCGCGGCGGTCGTTTTCGTATCGGTAACGCCCTTTTGATATTTGATGATATCCGACAAAATATCCGAGAAAAAAGCGGCTCTTTCATACGGCTTTTCCGCGCTGCATTTTTTTGAAGCTTCATTATAAAGCTCGATAATATTCCTGTCGGGCTTTGTGTATTCGGACGGATAGAGATAACAGGGCATATAGTCTGTTTTCGGCTTTGACAGGTCCGTTTCGGCGCAGCCGTTTACCTCAAAATCGAGGAACCTGTGCTCCTTGCTCATATATCCGGCGGTTACGTTATTTCCGAACGGATCGACTGTATTTTTTGTCGGCACAAACGGAGAAATGCTCAGCTGACAATTTAAAATATGCTGAGACGCGCTTTCAATCGGTATACAGCGAAGCGCGAAGGAGTGGTCGTGGACGTAGTTGTCAAAGGTTAATTTTGTAGAAAAAGAGAAATTAAGCTTTTTCATGCCGCACCTCCGTCAAAAATACTGTTTACCAGCGATATAGCTTCAAATTCTTTACCTATGTATTTTTCCGAAAGTATCATATCCATAAGCTCTTCAAGAACATTTTTGTTGTATCTGTAGGGCGTATTCTCCGGGATCCGTTTTAAAAATCCGCACATTCTTTCGGCCTCCGCAAGAATTTTATCACTGCGGTATTTAAGTCTCAAATAAAGCTCAACGCGTTCAACGGATTTCGCGCAAAGGAAAATATCGCGTATTTCCTCATTGTAAACGCGGTCGATAAAGCAGCCGTAAAATCCGTAGAGGATATCCTCGAGCGGCATCAATGCTACGACAAGTCCCTGCGGAGCGGTTTCCGCGCTTTTAAGCTTATCCTTTGCAAGCTGCAAATAAGCGAGCGAATCGGTAGAGATCGCTTCGCGCAGCTCGATCCCGTTGTCATAAGCGCGCTCGAGACTGTACGCCGCCGAGCAGAAGTTGTTTTTATCAAAAATAAAGCTGCGGAAAAAAGCTTTGTAATCGCCGTAAATATCATTAAGTCCAAAGCATTCAAGATATTTTTTGTAATGCTGCGGGTCGCGGTCGATGACCTTATCGTAAAGTCTTTCAAGCGATTTTAAAGTCGTAAAAGCCCTTTCCGCATAGCGTCCGAGCCAATAAATACGGCTGCCCTGTTCTTTTGAAATACTGCATTTGCAGCTTTGCATCATAACATTACCCATGTGTCCTTAAAGCCTCCTCCTTGCGATGAGTTTACTACGAATGAATCGGGATCGCGTGAAAATCTTGTCAGTCCCGAAGCCCATACGCGCGCAGCTTCTCCGGAAAGCACGAACGCTCTCAGATCTGCCTTGCGCATTACCTGTCCGCCGTTTTCAAGTATCGGCAGATCCTTGAAATCAATTACCTCCTGAGCTATAAAACGGCGCGGTTCATTTATGATAGTCTGTTTGAACTCCTTCAGCTTTTCTTCACTGAGATCTCTTCCGAAAACGACTCCGTAACCGCCCGCTTCAGCCACGTCCTTTATAACGAGCTTGTCAATGTTGTTGATAACATACTCTCTGTCCTCTTCATAGAAAGGCAGATAAGTAGGAGCGTTTTTCAATATCGCTTTTTCGCCGAGATAGTATTCTGTCATTTTCGGCACAAAATAGTAAATTCCCTTATCGTCCGCAACGCCGTTTCCGAGAGCGTTTATGATAGCGACATTGCTGCTGCGGTAAGCCTCCATAAGATTCGGTATACCGATAAGCGACTGAGAATTAAAGGTCAGCGGGTCGAGATATTCGTCGGAGATCCTGCGGTAGAGCGTGCCTATCCTTGTTTTTCCGCCGGAGTAGGTTTTCTGCCAGAGTATATTGTCCTCAACAAAAAGCTCGTCGTTCTGAACGAGAGCCGCGCCGGTAAGCTCGGCGAGATAGGAATGCTCAAAATATGCGGCGTTAAAACGTCCGGGAGTGAGGATCGCATTTATTCCGCCGCGGTTTACGAAATCCATCGTATCCTTTAGAAGCTTTGCATAATTGCGGTTGTCAACGATACCGTTTTTAGAAAAAACATCAGGCGCAGCCGCTCTTGTCAGCTCTCTTGCGATGAGCGGATAGGAAGCCCCCGAAGGGATACGCAGATTGTCCTCGAGTATGTACCATTCGCCGTCTTTTCCCTCAACAAGGTCGATGCCGGAAATGTGGCTGTAAATACTCTCCGGCGGAGTTATCCCCTCGCACTGCGGAAGATAACCGCTTGAAATGTAAACAAAATCCTCCGGAACTATCCCGTCGCGTATAATATTTTTTTCATGATAAATGTCATAAAGAAATTTATTCAGCGCATTCGCCCGCTGAACGAGACCTTTTTCAATGACCTTGAATTTTTCCGCGTCGATTATTCTCGGGATAGGGTCGAACGGAAAGAATTGTTCTTTAAACTGACCGTTCTTATAGACCCCGAATTTAACGCCGTACCTGCGAAGCAGATGATTTATCTCGTCTGCATTTGTGATAGGCAGCATCAGCTTATCATTCATCTTTTTACACCTCTTTGTAAAATATAAATAAAAAGACGCTTACAGACCAAAGTCCGAAGCGCCGTTGCTTTTTAATATATTCTTATTTTCTAAAATATTCTGATTATATTATAGAACTTTAATTTCAAAATGTCAAGTGGTTTTTGGAATTTAAAGAAAAAGTAACAAAAATCGTTTAATTGATACAATTTTTGTTCTATATCAACAGAAAAAACTGTAGCTTTTGTATGGCTCAAAATTTAAAATAATTCCGTGATTTCAGCATAAAAAAAGCCGCCCTGCTTTCTTGCAAAACGGCTGAATAGTTTTCCTGATAAAAACACCTCGCCTCAAAAGCGCAGTAATATCAGCTTATCCTCTGAATGACCCCCTTATCCATCTCATGCACCGTCTCACACAAAACAGAAATATCCTCCGCCGAATGAGAGCAAAGCAGTATGGTCTTGCCCTGCTCCTTGTAGGAGAGCAGATACTCGCGCATTTCGCCAACTCCGTCCTTGTCAAGTCCGTTGAACGGCTCGTCAAGAATGAGTATGTGAGGATTTTCCATGATCGCCTGCGCAAGTCCCAGACGCTGGCGCATACCGAGCGAATATTTTCTGACATGACGCTTCAGCTCCGGGTCAAGCCCGACTTGCTTCATGCTTCTTTTGATCTCTTCTTTTCCAATTTTGTTGTTAAGCCCCGCAAGCAGCTTTAGATTTTTGTACCCGGAATAATACGGAATAAATCCCGGAGTTTCAATTATTATCCCAATATCCTTCGGAAAATCAACGTCCTTGCCGACGCGCTTTCCGTCAACGGTTATCTCGCCCATTGTCGGCTTGATAAATCCGCAGATACACTTCATCAGCATAGTCTTTCCGCTGCCGTTTCGACCGATAAGACCGTGAATTTTACCCTGCTCAAAGCTAACGTTTATGTTCTTTAAAATTTCAGTTTTGCCGAGCGTAAGTGATACATTTTCTACTTTTATTATCTCCATTTTCTACACCTCAGATCGCTGTTTCGCTGACGTTGTCATAGTTGAATTTTTTTATTCCTATCACGCAGAAAATTATAAGTACGGTAATAAACGTCAGCAGATAAATTACCGAAAACCTCATTGAAATGACCGGCTGACGGAAATATTTTGTATAGTGCAGCCAGATAAGCGAATTTGCCATGGGCATCGTCCACATAAGATTTGTTTTGATAGAACAAAACGCAGTGCCGAGAGAAATTATCACGCCGCAAAGCACGAAGCCCAGGGTCTTTTGCTTGACGAGCGAAAAGGAGAGCAGGATAAGTCCTATTATTATCAGATATGCAAAAACCAGAATATAGCTCAACACCGCAGCCGAGAATACCTCGGTCTGATTGTACAGGTTTTCGGGCAGAAGCTGTACTCCGAAATTGCCCGATCTTTCGGGGAAGGTCTGCGCAAATTTTGTCGCGACATTGCTCCAGCCGTTGTACCAGAAGCCCTTTGAAAGTATCGGTATTACCGCGCCTAAAAATATCACCGCAAGAAAAGCCAACGCCATAAGGATAAGCTTTAAAATTTGTCCTAAAAGCCAATTCATTCGCCCGACTCTGTGTATATAAAAGACGGTATTTGTATCTATTTTCGGAAAATCCGCAATAAGTGTAAGAAAAACGAGCGGTATTATCAGCAGTATAGCTCCCGAATTTGCGATCGCTATAAACGGCTCTAAAATGTTGAGCGGTTCATTCATAAGCTCTGCGTTTGCAAGCAGCGGCTCTATCGCGAAGCTGTAAATAAATATAAGCAGCACAGCTAAAATTATCATTCGCGCATCGCATACCCATTTTACAAATTCGACCTTTGCCAAGGAAAAAATTTTTTTCAGACTGATATTTTTCATGCTCACGCCCCCTTGTCGGTGCGGCAATTCATTATCAGCACAAATCCCAAAAATAAGATCAGAATATACGCCGCGTTAAAAATAAAGGTCATTTTAACCTTGTCGTTAAATTCATCGAACCACGAAATTACCGTTATCGAATCCGGGCTGAAAGGACTTAACCTGTCGAATACTTCAAAATCGCCGTGCGCAAAACCGTTTGTCACAGCCTTTGAGATAGCCGTGGTCCGTACATAATCGAACAAAAACGGCAGGCAGGTTATTATATATGGATTTTTGCAGAACGAGCAGATAAAAAATGCAGGCATGACCGAGACCGCTCCGTAGAAAAACGCCGAGATAAGCGTTCTGAAAACGGTCAAGACCTCGCCGTCAGGAAGAAAAAATTTCATCTCCTCGGATGAAATATCATAGGAAAAACGGCATACGCAAATATCCCGAATAGCGCAGTTCCCAGCATTACCGCAAGTCCTCCGCTTACAAATGCGGCTGTAAATTTTGAAAAATAATATCTGTATTTTCCTGTGCGGGTGATAGTAGATCTCATAAGTCCGCTGTTGCGTTCGGCGCAGAAGGTCATCATAAACGGAAATGCCGTGATTATCGGGATAAACATTGAAACATATCCCGTAAGTCCGCTTCGCAGGACGTTGACCGATGCAAATTCACGATATGAAAGTATCGTTTCCCTATCGAGTGCGGTCATAGATTCAAATAACGAATAGGTCCTTGAATCTGTCGTATCGGTGTATACGCTTGCCGTAAAGCAGAGCAGCATAGTTACAAGGGCTGCGCCGAAAAAGCCGAGGTTTATTATACTTTTGTTTAGGTCGCATTTTACAGCTTTCATTTGTGTTCACATCTCATATTTGCCATCTCACTTTATCAGCGCACCCGTGTCAAATTCGTATTCAAGCTCTCCGTTTTCAGCGTCTATATAGATATATTTTTGAACGTCTCCCCACTCGGGCTGCAATTCATCTTCAGACACATCGAATGCAAATTCCCATACAAGACGGCTGTCATAATCAATGCCCGCAGCATAAGGGGCTTGATGATTGTCGACATAATCATAATCGGGAGAAAGCGTATATTTCAAATTAATATCGCTGATCTCCATTGGCACGGCAAAATCGGTAAACGTCGCTTCGAGATGACCCATAGCGCTTGTCAGCGAAACAATATTTTCAATAAAATGATCTTCGTTCGGAATGACCGTTCCCGTACCGTTGGTAAGGCTTGAGATCTCGTCCTTTTTGAACATCTGCATAAGAATACTGTGAGTTGAATATTTTACTTTGGTATCGCCGTCAATGGTTTCGGTGACCTGCGCAAGGCTGTCAAGCAATGCGCCCTTGTATAATTCCTCTGCAAATATCTGATACGAGTATATACCATCATTGTTTTTTCTTGCAATAATAGTTTTTACTTTAATTTCAAATTCGGGACAAACGTCCGCATAATTTTCATCTAACCACTTCTGTGCATATTCAGCCGCCTGCTGTATCGAAACATTCTCGCCTTCAAGCGCATAGCTGTCCGTCAGATCCTCGTTTCTGTCAACATGATAAATTTTAATGCGGTTTCCTCCCACGAACATATCGTCAAATGCCCGGGGCTTTACAAAGCAAATAAAACCGTTATCTCCAACACAGCCGTAAATTTTTTGGCTTTCATCTGTAAAACTGTAGGAAACCATTCCGTCAGGACCGGTTTCTTTTACTATGCTTTCCTTTGACAACGTGTCCGTATTAAAAAAGCGAGAGAAAATATCCTGATAATTTTCTTCAAAGCTTTCCGTCTGTTTAAAGCTGCACTGCAAATATTCATCGGGTAAGGATACGTCTAGATCGTTGGCAAATGTGAAATTTGAGTAGTCATAGGACAATGCCTTTTTCGTATCGTCCTTTAGCTCTCCGACAGGTATATACTGAATTTCCTGTATCGGGTTAGCTTCCTTTTTTTCACTTCGTGAATTGTTTTGTATGTTGCCCGGAGTTTTAGCACAGCCTGCAAGCAATAAAACTGAAAGTAAAATTGATATTTTTTTCATTTTTGTCATCTCCAAAAAAATTGTTTTTTTCTGATTTTTTAATTGTTCTTTCTTAAATTATATCATTAAAAAGATATGATGTCAAGCCGATTTCACTGATTTTCTTATGCACCGCTCGGTTTCAGCATGACTTGTATCTCACCGCTTTGGCAGTCAACTGTTACGTAGTATATATAATGCTTTGGTGCATCTATATTATCTATTATGAAATACCATTTCGGAGTAAGAGTAACGGTTTTGTCTATTTCATTTATGTTTTTTTCAAAGCTTACAGCTTCTCCTCTTGGTTCATACCATAATTTAACATCGTCAAATACAAGCTCCGTAATGATGTTATCCGAAAGCTCTTGCTCCAGAATGTCACAAGCGCCCTTGAAGGAAATTATATCATCGAGCTTTTCTTCTTTTATCCTTTTAAAACCGTAGGAGACAGAATAGCTGAACGGACTCATATCGCTGCGAAGCTGCGTGTTGTTACTCATGCAATAATAAATATCGGATCTTCCGTTTTCATCTGTTGCAGTAAGGTCGCTGTATTGATAGCAAAGATTTTCTATCCCTACGCCTTTATAATAATTCTGCGAATCTATCCAATAATAATCTTTGCCGTCTATGTTATATACATTAGCGTCACACGGCTTGCTTTCCAGTTCTATCCCCAATGCATCATAAGCCTTTGCCGAATATTCCTCGGCGACCTGTGCGGCTCTGATCACGTTCTCATCGTCAATTTCCGTATTTCTGTTGAGTACATAAGTGCCGGTCAAATATTCTGGCAATAAAATTTCAGAGTCTTTCTCCCAAGAGACAGCGCCGCTGCCGGTTTCTCCGAGTATGATGTAGAAATTCTCATCGGTATGCAGATACGCACCATCATTCGGAATATATTCAGGTTCTCCGGAAACCTCTGCCCCCATAGCTTCCTCAAACTTAGTCAAGCGCTCTTCGAACCGATCCCTGTCATTTTCGAGAACATATGATAATTCTGTATTGTAAACTCCATCCGGAATTTCCTGTAAAAGAGTATCTTTTTCGGGCAGTGTAAATTTTGTATAATTTTCAGCATAAGCTGCGTCGACACCGTCCCAGATCTCCTCGGGTGAGCATCTTGCATTTGCCTCTGTTTGGATCGACTGAACCGCTTGATCTTCATTTCTTTCCGATTTATTATTATTTCTGTCCTTAACGTTGTCAGGGATCTTCGCGCAAGCTGTCCCACAGCTGCATACCATAGTTAATGACACGATCAGCGCAAGAATTTTTTTCATATATGGATCCCTCCTTAAAAAATATTGAGCAGAAAAGATTTTATTCCTCTTTACCTTATATAACAGTCGATTTATTCTATTTGTAAGGTTAATTTTTTATTTTTGTATACCTGCATAATTTCAGGCTCTCGTTTTTGTCAAGATGATAAATTTTAATGCGGTTTCCTCCCACGAACATATCGTCAAATGCCGGGGGTTACAAAGCAAATAAAACCGTTATCTCCAACACAGCCGTAAATTTTTTGGCTTTCATCTGTAAAACTGTAGGAACCCATTCCGTCAGGATCGGTTTCTTTTACTATGTTTTTCTTTGACAACGTGTCTGCATCAAAAAAGCGGGATAAAATATCCTGATAATTTTCTTCAAAGCTTTCCGTCTGTTTAAAGCTGCACTGCAAATATTCATCGGGTAAGGATACGTCTAGATCGTTGGCATAAGTGTTCTTTTTTTATTATAACATCGAAAGAATATACTGTCAACAAGCTTTCACCGGCTTTGAAATTTTTTTGTGCAACCTTTACAAATTATTTTCCTTTTTTAGTAAATCGGCACATAAGACGGTAAATATTTTATTCTCTGACCTATATGACGGTCAATATTTTTGTTTTCCGCATCTGCATATAATGCAACAGCTGATAAAGCTCGGCATAAAGTAGGGACACATTATGCACCTGCAAATAGGTCGTATCATTAAATCACCTCCGAAAATGAAAAAAGAGCCACACGGACTAAACTCCGTATGACTCTTGATATTACTTACTATTATATAGTGTATGTCATTATGATTATATATGTCTGTAGATCTCAAAATTACATTTTTGCAAGCAGCTCAGACTTCTTGGCATTAAACTCTTCTTCCGATAATATCCCCATGTCTTTTAACTCTGCAAGCTTCTTTAGCTGTGTTATAGGGTCGTCCTGCGGGGTCTGCTGAGCAGCGGCAGAAGCTTTATCCTCATTGCTCTTAAATTTGCTGAGAATCCGGTTTTGTCTGAGTTTATCCATAAACTCTCTGCATTTTCCTGCCTGTCCGTATATAGTTGTACCTGTCAGCATCTCAACTCTCAGAACAGCTTCTATGCCTTCCTCATTGTCATATGTAATTTCTATGTTGTTTTTCTGCTGCATGGAGTTAAGGTTTTCGCTTGAACTTAAAAGCATTTCGGTATTTGATATTGTCCTTTCGACAATTTCCGGATTCTTGATCCTATCATACGGTATTTCAAATCCGGTAAACCAATCCATTGTTGTAGAAGTCGCAGTGAAAATAAATCTGTCAGGCATGATATTAAGACCTATCTCACCGCTTTTTTTAGTTGGGTATTGCGTCAAGCCTCCAACATATGTTACGCCGTAGCGTTCAATAGAGCCCTCCAAGGGTGCTTTCATAGCCTTAGCCTCGGCATTGCTCGCCTTGACCTTGTCTATGCTGTCCTTTGCAATTTCCTGCGCCTTGCTTATGCCACTTTTTAGTTTGTCTGCTAAGCCCATTAAAAATCAATCCTTTCATAAAATAGTTAGCCATAATACACTAATATAAATAATAATTCACCTCTAAATTATACCGCTATTATTAGTATTTGTCAAGGCATATTCATAATTTAATCGTTAATTTTAGCAATGTGCATATAATATAATTAGTATAGTTGTGAAACATAACGATTGGAGGAAAACAACCATGACAGAAAATTTCGTTCGCAAGCGGCTGACACAAATCAGAATGCAAAAGAACATATCCGAATACAAAATGAGTTTAGATCTGGGGCATAGTAAGAGCTACATTCAAAGTATTTCTTCGGGCAGAGCAATGCCTTCTATGGGAGAATTCCTTTATATGTGCGAATACCTTGGAGTAACCCCCGAACAATTTTTCGCCGAGGACATTCAAAATCCCGTTCAACTGGAGAAGGCATTACAAACCCTAAAGAAGCTGGACAGCGAAGACCTGGAACTTATAATCGACCTTGCTGAACGTCTTTCAAAGTAGGTCAGCGCAGCATCTCCGATTTCGTTTCATCTTCCCGGTACACCATGATGTTATAAAGAATACGGTATTTCCAACTGATTATATTATATCATGTGACAGTGACAGATGATCTCGTTGCAAATTTATAGGTGCGTCTCGCGAGAGCCGCAGAATAATGCAATAATTACAGTCTGCTGCACAGTCTTGCGACACGCTGCAAATGAAAAATGCACCCGACTTCTGATGAGTCAGGTGCATTATTTTCGGGGGTTTTGGGAATCAGTCCTTGTTATGCAAGCACAAAAGAGGACTACCCGAAACGAGTAGTCCTCTTAACATTTTATGGTGCGGCAAATGGGACTTGAACCCATACGTCGGTTGACACACGCCCCTCAAACGTGCCTGTCTGCCTATTCCAGCACTGCCGCAAATATTAAATTAAGTCGAGAACCGGAGTAACTCTCTTGTCGACTTTAATATTATATCATATCGGAAAGCATATGTCAAGCGCTTTTTCACAAAAATATTTTATTTTACAATTTGTTTTAATTTTCGCAAAATCCAAAAAAACAGCCGCTGCTTTACGCTGTAAAAAGCGCGGCCGCAGCGGCATTTTGTCAGAAAATATCCTTTTTGTTTTTGATGTGCCGCCTTATCAGTACGACAATTATCGTTATCATGCAGAGTATCAGGAATATCGGAGCTATCCAGGTGTTGACGTTTTCGTCCTCGGCGGACTTCATCTCCGTCCAGAGATCCTGCATTTCCTTGTTCGCTTCATCGGAAAGATTCACAAAAACGGTCGTTTTTTCGGCGATAAATTCCTCGTCGGGATAGGATATAGGACTTGTCCGTACCTCCTCGTCGAGCATATCGTATGCCGCCTGATGAGGGGTAGAGTAGCAGATGTAGTCGATGTTTGCAAAAGCTATATCCGGCTCGCACATAAAGTTAATGTACATTTCTGCGGCTTCCTTCTGCCTTGCGCCGACAGGCACGCACATAGCGTCGATAAACAGATTCGTTCCGCTTTTGGGCACTACGAAATCGAGACTGTCGTTTTCTTCGAGAATAGTAAGCGCGTCGCCCGCATAGTAAGGAGCTATCAGCGCGTCGCCCGCGCCCATTTTGTCGAATATCTCGTCCATGACGTAGCCCTGAACGATGCTTTTTTGCTTCATAAGACTTCTCGCGGCGGTCTCAAGCTCTTCGGTGTCCTCGGTATTCATCGAGATACCGTTAAGCGTTTCTGCTATCGCGAAAGCGTCTCTCGGATTGTCGAACATCAGGATCTGATCTGCGTAATCCTCGTTCCAGAGGATATCCCAGTCAATATCCTCCTTGTCCATATCCACAACGGTAGCGTCATAAATTATACCTACAGTTCCCCATGTATACGGCACGGAATATTCGTTCTGCGGGTCGTAAGCGAGATCTCTGAAATTCGGCATGATGTACTCATAATTGGGAATGTTGTCAAAATCGAGCTTTTGTATCATGTTTTCCTTTATCATCTTGCTTATCATGTAATCGGAAGGGATAATAACGTCATAAGCCGCTCCGCCGCCCTTGAGCTTTGCATAAAGCTCTTCGTTGGTCGCGTAGTTGGTATAATTTACCTTTATGCCGGTGAGCTTTGTAAATTCCGCGTTTACATCGAGCGTACCCTCGTCCGCGCCGGTAGAGATATATTCGCCCCAGTTGTAGACATTTATGGATAACCCGTCGTCTTTAAAGCGGGTATAATATTCCGGGTCGGAAACGGTGAGGGTCTGAACGGCAGCTTCCTCCTCTTCCGCCTCGGCGTCGTTTTCCTCCGCGCTGTCGGAAGCGCAGCCGCCGAGCAGGGAAGCGGTCAGAGCCGCACAGAGGGCGAGCGAAAAAATTTTTTTGTAGCCTTTCACGCCTTGACCTCCTTTGCGCGCGCCTGGCGGTTCTCCACGAAATTCTTAACAAGAAGTATCACAAGCACCGCGACGAAGATAATTGTAGACAGCGCGTTTATTTCGGGAGAGACCTTGCGGCGGGTCATAGAGTAAATGGTTATCGGCAGCGTCTGAGAGGTAGAGCCGGTGGTGAAATAGCTTACAACGAAATCATCGAGCGAGTAGGTAAGAGCCATAAGGAACCCGCTGATGATACCCGGCATTATCTCGGGGAGCACTACCTTATAAAAAGCCTGAAACGATGAGCAGCCGAGATCCTGCGCCGCTTCATACAAATGCGGATCCATCTGTTTGAATTTAGGCATAATGTTAAGTATAACATAAGGCACGTCAAAGGTTATATGCGCGATGATGAGCGTTACAAAACCAAATTCAAAGTGCATTCTTGCGGCGAAGAAAACGAACAGCAGCATAAGCGAAACGCCGGTAACGATCTCGGGGTTGATTATCGGCATATTTGTGATGTTCATGACCATTGCTTTGGGCACTTTTCTCATAGAGTTAATGCCTATAGCCGCAAACGTTCCGAGTATAGTCGAAGCTATACTTGCGATCGCCGCTATGATAAGCGTGTTTACAAGCGAAGAAATAATTATCCTGTTATGGAAAAGTCTTACATACCAATCGAAGGTAAAGTTAGTAAATACCGAGCGGCTTTTAGATTCGTTAAAGGAAAAAACGATAAGCACGAATATCGGCACATACAGAAAAAGCAGCACTAAAGCCAAATAAATTTTACCAAGTTTTTTCATGCGTTTCCTCCTTTTCTCACATAAGCACCTGATCGTCGGGGCTGAACTGGTTCATGACGGTCATGATAACGAGAATGAGCGCCATAAGAACGAGCGAGATAGCAGCGCCGAGGTGAGGGTTGTAGGAATTTCCGAGAAACTGCATTTCTATCAGGTCGCCGATAAGCAGATTAGAGCCGCCGCCCAACATTCTTGAAATGATAAAGGTAGATATAGCCGGAACAAAAACCATAGTTATCCCCGACATTATCCCCGGCAGACTGAGCGGCACGATGACTCTGAACAGTGAGGAAACAGAATTGCAGCCGAGATCGCTTGCCGCTTCGATGACGCTTTTATCAATTTTTTCCATAACAGAATAAAGCGGCAGTATCATAAACGGCAGATAGTTGTACACCATACCGAGCACGACCGCGCCGGAGGTGTTGATGAGCTTTACCGGCTCTAAGCCCGCGAGGGTGAGCAGGTGGTTGATTATACCCTTGTTTCCGAGAATAGTCATCCAGGCATAGGTGCGCAGAAGAAAATTCATCCACATAGGCAGCATGACTATCATAAGCATAGTACCCTGTTTATGCTTGTCCATTCTTGAAAGAAAGAAGGCGACCGGGTAAGCGACCACAAGGCAGACAGCCGTAGCGATAAGCGACAGCCAGACCGAGCGGACGAATATATTCGTATATTCGCCGACAGCGGAAACGTGTTTAATGGTAAAAGCTCCGTTGTCGTTGGTAAACGCAAAATAAGCCACCATAAGAAGCGGCACTAAAATGAACACGACCATCCAGACCAGATAAGGCGCGCTGAAATATTTAAGCTTCATTCCTTTTCATTATGCCTCCTCTGATTTTTTCATTATGTGTATATCATACGGATCGAAGGTCATACCTATCATAGAACCGACAGGCTCAGCCTTAGTGGAGTGTATCATCCATTTATGGTCAACGCCGTCGACTATCATCTCATAGTGAACGCCCTTGAACACGACCGATTCGACTATTCCGGTAAGCTTAGCTTTTTCTGCCGGTATGATCTTTACGTCCTCGGGACGAATAACGACGTCGACCGTTTCGTCCGGCGAAAAGCCCTTGTCAACGCAGTCAAAGCGTTTTCCGGTAAATTCCACCACGCAGTCTTTGGGCATACAGCCGTTGATGATATTGCTCTCGCCGATAAAATCGGCAACAAAAGCGTTCACCGGTTCGTTGTAGATATCTATCGGAGAACCTATCTGCTGGATATGACCGTTGTTCATAACGACAACGGTATCGCTCATGGTAAGAGCCTCCTCCTGATCGTGCGTGACGTAGACAAACGTAAGCTCTAATGCCTGCTGTATCTTTCTAAGCTCCGTCTGCATTTCCTTTCTGAGCTTCAGATCGAGCGCGCCGAGCGGTTCGTCAAGCAGCAGCACCCTCGGGTGATTTACAAGCGCGCGGGCTATAGCCACACGCTGCTGCTGACCTCCCGAAAGACGTTCGACCGTTCGCTTTTCAAAGCCCATAAGATTAACCATTTCGAGCATTTCGCCCACCCGCCTTACTATCTCCTTCTCGGGGACCTTTTTGACGCGCAGACCGAAGGCGATGTTCTCGTATACATTGAGATGCGGAAACAGCGCGTATCGCTGAAAGACGGTGTTTACATTACGCTTATGCGGCGGCAAATCGTTTATTCGTTTTCCATCAAACAGAATATCTCCGCTGGTGGGATTCAAAAAACCCGCAATAATTCTAAGCGTAGTCGTCTTTCCGCAGCCCGACGGACCGAGCAGCGTCACAAATTCCTTGTCCTTGATATCAAGGCTGATGTTTTTAAGGATACGTTCGCCGTCAAATTCAACGACAATATCCTTAAGGCTCACAACATTATCCATTTTTTACCGCCCCTTTTCTTAAAAAAGATTATTTGCGAAGAATGCAATAACGCAGTCAACATACATCATTATATATCAACGGAAACCATATGTCAATAAAAAAGGAAAAATTTTTGATTTAGTCAATAAATTGTTAAAATCACCATAGCCGCGTTGTGGTATAATTGAATTAATAATGGTTTAAAGCTGCGCCGAGCTTTAAGAAAGGAAAAATATCAAATGAGCAAAACAAAGATCTATGAAGATAAAATAAACGGCATATACATAAAACGCTTTGCGCCGAAAAGCGCGTCAGACGCGGCGGTGATCCTCTCTCACGGCTATAACGCTCCGCATACGTCGGTTTCGGACGCAGCGTTATTTTTCGCCGAAGCGGGTCTTAACGCCGTTACCTTTGATTTTAAGGGCGGCTCTGTAGATTCAAAAAGCGACGGTACTCCGCAGGAAATGAGCATAGCGGGCGAGCTGGAGGATATTAAGACGATATACGAATACACGCTCGCTCTGAACGGCATGAGCAGGGAAAAAATTTTCCTCTACGGCGAAGCCGAAAAGCTCTCCAACTACACCGCCGCGCTGTCCGGCTGCGGCGCACAGCCCGTGGTCTCCCGGGACCTGGACCTCTCCCAC
>CANQCJ010000034.1 GCA_947589205.1 uncultured Ruminococcus sp.
AGCAGAACTGACGAAAGCAGTATTATCGTGCCGGCTTTTTTGATAAAGGACCAGCCGCGTTCCCACATAGAGCGCAGAACGCTGCCGACTGTCGGGAGGTGGTATGCGGGAAGCTCCATTACAAACGGTGCGGGGTCTCCCGCGAAGATCTTAGTCTTTTTCAGGATAATTCCCGAAACGATTATCGCGGCTATGCCGACAAAATACGCGCTCGGCGCGACCCACCATGCGTTTGAGAAAAACGCTCCGGCGATCATGGCGATTATCGGCAGCTTTGCGCCGCAGGGGATAAACGTCGTCGTCATTATCGTCATTCTTCTGTCGCGTTCGTTCTCTATCGTCCTCGAAGCCATTATACCCGGTACGCCGCAGCCTGTGCCGATAAGCATAGGTATAAAGGATTTTCCCGAAAGTCCGAATCTTCTGAATATCCTGTCCATGATAAAGGCGACTCTCGCCATATATCCGCAGCCCTCCAAAAAGGCTAAGAAAATAAACAGAATAAATATCTGCGGAACAAAGCCCAGCACCGCGCCGACGCCTCCGACGATGCCGTCGACGATAAGCCCCTTGAGCCAATCGGCGCAGCCTACGCTCGTTAAGAATTTTTCCGCGCCGCCCTGCAAATATTCGGCGGCGAACACATCGTTAGTCCAGTCGGTAACGAGCGTGCCTATAGTCGTTACCGAAACATAGTACACCAAAAACATAACGGCGGCAAATATCGGCAGCGCGAGCACTCGGTTTGTGACCACCCTGTCTATCTTGTCCGAAATAGTAAGCGCGCCCTTGTTTTTCTTTTTATAGCACTCCTTAATGACCGAAGCTATGTAGATATATCTTTCGTTGGTTATGATACTTTCCGCATCGTCGTCCATTTCCTTTTCGGCGGCTATTATATCGTTTTCAACATGAGCAAGCTCCGCTTTGGAAAGCTTCAAAGCCTCTATCGCCTTTTCATCGCGCTCAAAGATCTTTATCGCGTACCATCTCTGCTGTTCCTCCGGCAGGTCGTGCAGACAAAGCTCCTCGATGTGCGCGAGGGCGTGTTCAACGCAGCCGCAGAAGCTGTGCTGAGGGATCGTTTTTTCTCCGCTCTTTGCCGCTTCGAGCGCGCACTGCGCCGTTTCGTTTACTCCCGTGCCCTTGAGCGCGGAGATCTCCGTCACCCTGCAGCCGAGAGCCCTTGAAAGCTGTGAAATATTGATAACATCGCCGTTTTTCTTCACAATATCCATCATATTGACAGCCGCGACCACCGGTATGCCAAGCTCGACGAGCTGTGTCGTAAGATAGAGATTTCTTTCAAGATTAGTGCCGTCGATAATATTTATTATCGCGTCCGGACGTTCATTTATCAGGTAATTTCTCGCGACGACCTCTTCGAGCGTATACGGCGAAAGCGAATAAATTCCCGGCAGGTCGGTTATAACAACGTCCTTATTGCTCTTTAGCTTTCCCTCTTTTTTCTCAACGGTAACGCCCGGCCAGTTTCCTACAAACTGGTTTGCGCCGGTCAGCGCGTTAAAGAGCGTTGTTTTGCCGGTGTTCGGGTTTCCGGCAAGAGCTATTTTTATCGGCATTATATCAAGTCCTTTCTTTGGTAAGTCTATGCTAACCATTAGTCAAATAAAACCATTACGCCGTAACGGTCTCTATCAGCTCCGCGTCAGCCTTTCTGAGCGAAAGCTCATACCCTCTGACCGTCACTTCAACGGGGTCTCCGAGCGGGGCTACCTTGCGGACGTAAACCTCGACGCCCTTGGTGATACCCATATCCATTATCCTGCGCCTTACCGCGCCCTCGCCGTTGAGCCTTTTGACCTTAACGGTCTGACCGACACCAGCTTCTCTTAACGTCATAAAAAACATCTCCTCACACCATTATTCTGTTAGCCATTTCCTTAGAAACAGCCACCCGCGATTCCTTGACATTGACGATAACGTTCCCGCCTATACGGTTTATAACAGTAACGTCTGCGCCCGCCACAAAACCGAGACCCTCGAGAAATTTTCTCGTGTCGGGATCTCCGCCGACCTTTTTGATCAGCATCTTTTCCCCGATATCTGCAAATGTTAGCGGCATCATATTTTTCCTCCCTTGCAGCGCTTTGAGTTTGCGTAAGCTAACTCTCTGTATATAAGATTAGCACACGCTAACTCGATTGTCAAGCTTTAATTTATGAATTTTCTTCGATACAGTCCATTTTTGTAGGATATCACATATTTTAGCCAAAATCTAAGCCTGTTTTTGTTAAACCCTACAGCGCGTGCTTTTTGCTCTTGACAGCCATCGTTTTTTGTGCTATAATATAAAAGCTTTGATATATGTCTCTGTAGCTCAGTGGATAGAGCATTCGCCTCCTAAGCGAAGGGTCGGACGTTCAAATCGTCTCAGAGACGGGTTTTAAAAAAGAGGGAGCTATGCAGCTTCCTCTTTTTTAAACTGAAGAAACGCCGCTTACGGCGTTTCTTAGCCCTATACACTTTATGCAGCCTTTTGAGCTGTCTTTTTAGAAACTAAAACGCCTCTCATATCTTGCTTTGTTCGCTTCGTCTGTCTATCAGCTCCCATATCTCTTTTAAAGTCGGCGGATCGAGCTGCATGGGGTATCTTGAGATCGCGGCAGCCGCACAGGCGCTTGCAAACCGCACAAGCTCATAGTCGTTAAAGCCTGCCGCAAGCGCGTAGGTGCAGCCGGCTTTAAAGGAATCGCCCGCTCCGAGCGTGCTCGCCGTCTTGACGGAAAACGGCTTAAAGGTTTGCGATACCCCGCCCTTTCTGCCATAGAACAAATCATTCGGACCGTTTGTTATTATCGTAAGACCCCCGCCGTTTTCGGCATAGCGCGAAAGCATTTCCCCGCGCGGTATATCTCTGTAATTGCCGTTTAAATATTCGCCGGATATTACGGTCACTGCGGAATGCCGATGCAGATAGCCGTCATAAGGGCAGTCGACCGTGACATACGGCTTCTCGTACCTTCGGCAAAGCTTCGCGGCAAGCTCCGAGTCCTCACCGAAGCAATCGTCTATCGCGGCTGCGGTGCAGGCTTCAATCGCTTTTTCACTCGGCTTGTTCCAGTGACGTATATTTTCTTCGTAGGCCTGCTTGAAAAAATGCCCGAATCTGCCAAAAGGCGTGCGTTTGTCTTTAGTTATCAAAATATAGTCCTCAAGACTGTCAAAGCTTTCGTCAAATTTCAGCAGGCTTATATCTATCGACCTGTTTTTGAAAAAATCCCGCACAAGCTCGACAGCTTCACGCCCGATATGCGTTCCGTCAAGCGTTACGTTCGCGCCCAATGAAGCAAGCACTGCGCCGCAGGTGCCCGTCTCTCCTCCCGGAAAACGATAACACTGCTCTATCTCGGAATACTCATCAATTGTCGGAAATTCCTTTAGCACAAAGCTGTTTGAAATACATATCATTCCGTAGGCATATATTTTTATTTCTTCCATTATTTAGTATACCACCTTTTGAGCGTTTTCTCCGCGAGCTTGCCGTAAACGGTGAAATCGCGGTTTTCGCGCGCCTTTTCCTCGGGCGGCAGTATCGCCTTCCAGTCCCACCAGAAATAGCCCGCAAACCACGGCTTGTCAAAGCTGCACCACATCGCGGCTTCGTAGAAATCCGACTGCTCCTGCTCATCGAGCGGCTGTTCGGGACGGTATTTGAAATCCCACGGATAGCTTGTGCAGCCGCGTTCGTTTCTTACGCCGATCTCGGCAAACATGACCGGTCTGCCGAACCGCTCATGGACTCTTTCAAGCATATCCGCGACCCCCGAAAAGACCCGCTTCATATGTTCAAGACTTCTGTCCTCGGGCGTTGAGCAGGGATAGTACGCGCTTATTCCGATAACGTCGACCGCGCCCAGCCAGCCAAAGCGGTTCTCGTCGCCGTGATTGACGTTGTGCATAACTATCCCGTGATAGACCTCCCTGACCTGCTCTATCAGCTTTAAGCAGCGTTCGGTCTGCATATCCATGCCCGCCATCTCGCAGCCGGTGCAGAGCATCTCACAGCCGAGACGCTCCGCCATTTTTGCGTAATAAAGCATAAATCTCGTATAGCTGTCAAACCACCTGTCCCAATAATAGGGAGTTTCCGTCGGGAAATTTATCCTCGCTCTCCACGACCTGTCAAGACAATCCACCATAGGCTTCAAGCAGACCTTCAATCCGAGCGACTTTGCTTTTTTTACCGCAAACTCGATATCCTCGTCGGTCTGCGTCCTGCCGAAAAGCGAAAAAACATTCAGCGAATAAAAGCTCTCCTGAAAGCAGTTTACCGGTATACATATCCAGTCAAGTCCGTTTGAAGCGAGCCGCTCCATCGAACGCTCTGCTTTTTCGGTGACAAACGCGCCGCTCCCCGAAAAAAATCCCCATGTATATCCCTTGCAAAATATTTCTCTATCCATTTGCCAAATACGTCCTTTCATAATTTTAAAATATATTTTTTCAATTATAACATACAATAAAAAATTTTTCAAGGGCTTATTGACTTTTTTGTAGCGATGTGGTACTATAGCTTTATAATAACTATAATTTTTGTCATAAAAGGAGTGGTGAAGCCTTGTCTGTCTGGAATCCCTGGCACGGCTGTAAAAAAATAAGTCCCGGCTGTGCTAACTGCTATGTTTACCGCCGCGATGAAGGTATCGGCAAGGACGCTTCCGTTGTGTCCATGACCGGCGATTTTTCGCTTCCGCTGAAAAAAGACCGCTGCGGCGGATACAAGCTCAGACCCGACGACGGCGAGGTCTTTACCTGCATGACCTCGGACTTTTTTCTCGACATTGCGGACGAATGGAGAGGGCGCTGCTGGGATATGATAAGAGAGCGGGACGATCTGCATTTTCACATCATAACTAAGCGCATCGAGCGTTTTGAAAAATGCCTGCCCGACGATTGGGGAGACGGTTGGGATAATGTTACTGTTTGCAGCACCTGCGAGGATCAGCAAAGAGCCGACGAACGGCTGCCCGTACTGCTGTCGCTGCCGATAAAGCACCGTCAGATGATCTGCGAGCCTATGCTCGAAGAGATAAATATTGAAAAATATCTTTCAAGCGGTCTGATAGAGCACGTCACCTGCGGCGGAGAATCGGGCAACAATGCCCGCCCCTGTGACTTTAATTGGGTAAAAGAGCTGAGACGGCAATGTATAAGGACAGCCGTGCCGTTTACCTTTAAACAGACGGGCGCTGTCTTTATAAAGGACGGACGGGTGTATCATATCCCGAGAAGGCTGCAAATGGCGCAGGCTAAAAAGTCCGCCTACAGCTACTATCCGAATACCGGCTGCGCCGATGCGATAAAGTATACCCTGCCCGAAACGGCCGCGCTTTTTGAAAGGCTTGAGCGTTCGGCGTTCAGGAGCCGTTTTCATCTTTCTCAAAAGGATAAGGATTACATCGCGCAAAAGGGCTTGGATACTATCCGCGCTCACGCGATGGACTTTATCTCAAAAAGACTTTCTGCGGAAAACCCCGCGAACGACGGAAAACAGACCCCGATGAAGGGTCACCCGATCTTTACCGCCCAGCACGCCTGCGCCTGCTGCTGCCGAAGCTGTCTGGAAAAATGGCACAATATCCCGAGCGGAAAAATACTTAATGAAGCCGAGCAGAGCTACATCGCCGATATACTGCTTATCTGGATAAAAAAAGAGCTTTCATTATGATATTTAATTGGTTAATTATTTTTAAAATTTATCCAAATCGTTGACATAAAAGCAAAAATATGTTATACTATTTTTAATTAAAATGATTTGTAATTGGGGGAAACGAAATGAAGAAAACCACTTTGGTCATAATGGCTGCCGGACTTGGTTCGCGCTATGCTCCGGGTAGGATAAAGCAACTCGAGCCGGTAGGACCCAACGGCGAGATCATTATGGATTACTCGGTCTATGACGCCGCGCGCGCGGGCTTTGACAAGATAGTATTTATCATCAGAAAGGATATAAAAAAAGCGTTTGACGAAATGATAGGCGACAGGCTTGCCAAACGCTTCGATACCGATTATGTTTTTCAGGAAACAGACGATCTGCCGGAAAAATACTCCTCACTTATCCGCCCCAAGCCTTGGGGAACGGCGCACGCGGTGCTTGCCTGCCGCGGCAAGGTCAGCGAGCCCTTTGCCGTTATAAACGCAGACGACGCTTACGGCAGACAGACCTTTGAAAAAATGCACGAATTTCTCGTTTCGGACAGCGTTGGCGGCAATAAGCTGCACCTTGCCATGCCGGGATTTATTCTTTCAAATACTCTGAGCGAATCGGGCACGGTCACCCGCGCTGTATGCAGGACCGACGAAAATTCCATGTTAAGCTCCATAACCGAAACATACGGTATCGGCTACCGCGAGGGAAGGCTTACCGCGCTTACCGCAAAGGGCGCTGAAACCACAAAGGAGATCGACCCTGCCGAAAGGGTGTCTATGAATATGTGGGGCTGTCCCGCGGAATTTATCGACACGCTGAAAGGCCGCTTTGAGGAATTTCTCAAAGTCTACGGAAGCGACAAGGACGCGGAATTTCTGCTGCCCACGGTAATCGGCGACATGATAGACAAAAATCAAGCCGACTGCCGTTTGTATGAAACAGACGCGAAATGGTTCGGAATGACGAGTGCGCAGGACAGACAAGCCGCTCAGAACGCGCTCAGGCTCGAGATAGAAAACGGCGTCTATCCGCAAAGTCTTATCTGACATTTTTCATTTTTCAACATCCTTTACAAAAACAGGCAGGATCGCTCGTCAATAGCTCCTGTCTGTTTTTTTTGAAAAAATACGAAAGGTGAGATCGGACTCCATGACCTGTATTTGTAAATATAACTCCCCTCTCGGCGGGATAACGCTTGCCGCCGATGAGGATTTTCTCAAAGGGCTGTGGTTTGACGGGCAGAAATATTTTCCTGACAAGCTCATATCCGAAAGCGCGGAAAAACCGCTCGGGATATTCGACAAGACCATCGACCTGCTTGAGAGATATTTTCACGGAGAAAACCCAAATTTCGATATACCGCTGAGCCTCGATACAACGCCGTTTCGCAGAGCGGTGTACGATATTCTCACGACTATACCCTACGGGCAGACCACGACCTACGGCGAGATCGCCGCAGCCTTGGCAAAACAGCGCGGTGTTAAACGTATATCGGCGCAGGCGGTAGGCGGGGCGGTCGGGCATAACCCTGTTTCTATAATTATCCCCTGCCATAGAGTTATCGCCTCAGACGGCGGTCTGACAGGCTATGCGGGCGGTTTGGATAAAAAAGCCGCTTTGCTTAAACTGGAAAAAGCTCCTTTATCCGCACGGTCATAAAAAAAGACGCCGCCCCTTTTCTGCAAAGAAGCGGTGTCTCTACCCCTATTCATAATTCGCTGTACAGCTTGTCAGATAATTCCTGCAAACCACATTGCAATAAATATTACTAAGATCAATGCAAATACGCCGATAGTAATGAAGATGTTCTTCATACTCTGCTTTTCCTTTGCCTTCTGCTTTTTGTATTCCTCGATAGCGTTCGGCTGATAGCCGCCTCTGGCGGGATTTTTCGTGCCAAGCATATCGTCTATCTTTATGTTGCGGTATCTCTGCTCGCGCGTCAGCTTTTCGCCGACCTTGACGTTGCTTGTAGCAAGAAGCTTTTCGTCATAGCGGTTCATATCTATCTCGGACATCGAGACCTTTTTCGGTGCGGGCGCGGTCATTTCGCTTTCGCTGACCTTAACGTGCTTAGTGTCAACGCTCTTCATCGTCTCGCCGCGCGCCTGATTGGTCTTAAGCATTTCAATAAGCGCGTTGGTGAAGAGATTCTCCTCGCCCTCTTCGGACAAATAGGCTTCCTCCTCTTTCTTCTCCGCCTCCTTTACAATATTTGTAAAGCTGTCGGCGCGTTTGGCGGGAGCGGCCTCCTGCGGCTTTGCGCTCTCTTCGCTTTTTATCTTAAAGAACGGCGTTTCGCTGTTAAAGGTCGTATTCTGCGCGGGCGCGGGAGCTGTTCTCCTCGGCTGCTGTTCTCCGTCGGAAACCGCCGCCTTGAACGATCTGCGCTGTACCGGCGCCGACTGCTGCGGCGCGGGCGCGGGAGCTGTTCTCCTCGGAGGAGTCTGCGGCTGCGCTTCGGCGTCGAGCTTTAACGGCTCGGGCTTGGGCGCGATGGTCTGAGTAGGCTTAGGCGGAGCCTTGCGTTCTGCCTTCGGCGCGGCAACGCCGTCCGCGCTTCTCTCAAAGCTTCTTCTTTCCGGCATTCTGCGCTCGCTTCTTACCGGCGCGGGCGCGGGAGCAGCCTGAGCAGCCGGAGCTGTTGAAGCGGCCTCGGGAGCTTCGGCGGGAATACCCTCGGCTTCGGGCTGAACGTACTGCGATTCTTCGTAAGCAGGCTCTTCATAGACCTGTTCCGGCTCGGCGGGCGTTTCCGGCTCGACGTTTATAATATCATCGGCGGCAAGCGGCGCAAAATTGCTTCCCGCAAAGGAATTGCTCTCGGCGGTCTCGGTATCGGTCGAATAATACTTCATCGTTCCGGTGCTTATATCGAAATACTCCTCGCCGTCCTTCAGCGCGATTTTGAGCTTAGGAGCGGGCTCGCCGTTTTTCGGGACATTCGCCTGCGGTATTTCTATATAATCAAACTTCTCGTTTACATCTATCCCCGCGCATTTGAGTATATCGGTAGCGTTTGAACACTTCATAGAGCCGCGCACCATTTCCTTGAGCGGAAGAAGTATTATCTCGCTGAAGGTCGCATAGAAGGACTTGAGCGCACTCATAGAGCTGTCAAGCATCTCGTCGGGAAAACGATCGTCAAAATATTTCTCCCACTGCTCCGGCGAGGACATTATCATTTTATCTATGTACGCCGCAAGCTGTATCCAGAGATCGCGCTCCTGCAGCTCGCGGTCGTTTATTATCAGCCACATATAGCATCTCAGAAAACAGTCGTAGCAGGTTATATCGCGCAGATTGAGAGCTATATCGTCGATGTTGAGCGAAACGGAAAACTCGCTGTCTGAATAAGCAAAGCAGCGGTAACCGTTAGACGCAAGCTTCGCATAAGCGGTCTTTATAGTCTGGGCTGAACGCGAAAACGGCGGAAGAGACGGAAAATCAAACGGCGTCGTATATCCGCTTATATCCCCAGAATCCGCAAGCCTTAAAAGTTCATTATAAACCTTATCTGTCTCGCTGCGAGTAGTATTTACGGCGATACCGAGTATCCTGAAGGGATTATAGGCAAAAAGCTCCATCGCGGTAACGCCAATTGAAACGTTCGACATTTTGAGACTACCCCCTAAAAGAATTTATCTTACAATAAAATTATACCAAATTATATATTGCAATTTATCAAATCTTTTTTAACAATATATGTACTATCGGTTAATTCGTCATAACTTAGTCAAAAAACAGAAAAATAAAATTTTTATTAAATATATCAGAAAAATATTGCAATTAAAATAAAAATCGTGTATAATTATAATTAGGTATTGGAGTATGCGATAATGTGTGCGAAAATGCTTGCAAAAAACGACCCATACGGCGGACGCCGATAATTTTAAATGATAATTTAACGAAAGGGGAATTTAATCAGCTATGGGATTGTTCGGTAAGAAAAGATCTGCCCCCGCACCCGCTCCCGCGCCTGCAAAGCCGCAGAAGGTCAACCCCGAAGATATTTGGAATACTCCGAAAAAAAACGTCAGGGTAAAGGAATCTAAGTTCGGCGAAGAAACTACCGAGGCTTTGAACGAGCCTATATCAATAGATCCCGAGACCATCAAAAAGAAAATGGAGGCTCTCGAGCGCGAGCTTGAGGAACAGAAGAATAAGCCCGCAAGCAGCTATAAGCCTATCTCCTCTGTAGAGGACGAGGAGGTGCTTTCCGCTCAGGCGAAATACGAAGAGCAATACCGCATCGAGCATGAAAAATACATTGCCAGCCACAGGCAGGATATCGACGAAGCCAACACTGCCGACGTTGAGAGCAAGATTAACGATATGGTAGTAGAGCACGTAAGACGCGAGGAAGAGCAGGAGAGAAACCGCAACAACATAGAAGTCACCGACGATGAAAAGATGAAGAGCGGTCTTGACGAGCTGGGCACGGCTAAGGACGTCACCCTTGACGCTGATTACAAGAACATCAAGGAGGTCTCCGCAGACGAGGTGGCGCAGAAGCTCAGCGGACTTGGGGTAGCTAAAGACGTAACGCTCGATAAAGAATACAAAAATATCGAGGGTATCTCCGCAGAGGACACCGAGAACAAAACAAGAGAATTTCTTGAAAGTATAAAGGACAAGACCTGATCCTGCATTCAAGTTTATTTTTGCGGCGTTAAACATAACGCTGTCATGCTCAGCGAAGCTTACGCGTACCGCGTCGGTCAGTAAAAATGCGGTATCGCTGTCTTTTTGTGCGCAAAAGATCGGTGAAGCCGAAGCTTTGCCGTATTATATATAATAGTCCGAAAATATCGGGCACAGCAATTTTTTTATAAAGTTTGGAGCGATTTTTTATGAACATCAATACCGAGAACGCAATTATCAAGTATTCAGACAAGGGCAAGCCGTTTCCTTATAATAAGCTGTTCTATGCCACTATCGAGCCGTATATCCTTGAGTTTAAGAACGCTCGTCTTGACAGGCTTACCAACGACGACGCGGCAAGGTGTCTTGCGAGGATATTTAAGAGAATGGAAGTAAACGGCGTACCGGTGCTTGAATTTTTCAAAGAGGATCTCGACAATTGGAAGGATCTCGACCAGTACAGCAAAACGACAAATTTGGCGGAGCTTATCGCTAAGGATATTTTCTGCTGCTTTGACAAAAACAGGTATGACGAGAACGGAGATTTCGAGGTCTGCGATAGGCTTTACTGCATAGTTACAGACGGCAAAAAGGATTACATTACGCTTGAAGAATACGAAAAGAACGGCAGGTTCGGCAAGAAAAAGCTGACGGCGGAATCGCAGTATTTCAAGCAGCTTATGGAATTTAACGAGCAGGGCAGACTTCCCAAGACTAAGGATTGAGGTTATCCGGTGAGTCCGCAAGGCGGACGGATCTGTTAAGACCGTGCCGCAGGCGCACCTTGATCTCTAACATCTTAAAAGCGAAGCGTTCTAACCTCCGGAAATCAAGAATTGATTTCCATTAACGAGCAGGACTGACTTCCCAAGACCAAAAATTTATGAAAGGCTTTTATCTATGGTAGTTATTGAAATGGCTGACGGCGGAAAAATAAAGATAGAGCTTGACTATGAGAACGCCCCGATAACGGCGGCTAACTTTGAAAAGCTCGTCAAGCAGGGATTTTATGACGGTCTTATTTTCCACCGCGTAATTAAAGATTTTATGATACAGGGCGGAGACCCCACCGGTACGGGAATGGGCGGATCCGAAGAAAAAATAAAGGGCGAATTTATCGCTAACGGCGTAAACAATATGCTGCGGCACGAAAGAGGAGTAGTCTCCATGGCGCGTTCTCAAATGCCCGATTCGGCTTCCTCTCAGTTCTTTATCGTCCACAAGGATTCGCCGCACCTTAACGGAAGCTACGCGGCTTTCGGAAAGGTCGTCGAGGGCATGGACGTTGTAGACCGCATCGCCGAAACGCCCGTAGGCATGGCAGACAGACCGACAGTGCCGCAGGTCATGAAAAAGGTCACCATCGAATAACACAACTATCAAAAAGGAGTTGACCGAAAATGAAAAAGGATGAGTTTTCTTATATATGGACTGACAAAAAGCGCACCATCTTCGGATTGCCGCTGTCGTTCACGCGCTATTTTCTCACCGAGACAAAATTTATAACCCGCAAGGGATTTTTAAGTATCGAAGAGGACGAGCTGGAGCTTTATAAGGTCACCGACAAAAAGCTCGTTATGCCGTTAGGTCAGCGCATTTTCGGCTGCTCGACAATAATACTTCACGTCAAGAACGATGTGGACACCCCGATAAAGGAAATAAGATCCATCAAGGAACCGCGAAAGGTCCTCGAGCTTATCGACAAGCAGATAGACATTAATCGTGATAAATACAATATCCGCGGAAGAGATATGTACGGAAGCGAGAATCACGACGGCGATTTTGACGACATGGATAATTTTTAAGCGGCATTCAACTGCCGCTTTTTCTTTTGGAGGTTTCTTATGGCTCAGATCAAATACGACGCTTGGCAAAGACTTAAAAATTCCGAACACCCGGTCTGCATTTACGGCACGGGGAACGCCTGCGAAAAAATTCTCGGTATTTTTGAAAAAATGAACATCAAATGCGCCGGGATATTCGCAAGCGACGATTTTGTAAGAGACAGATATTTCAAGGGCTTTAAGGTGCAAAGCCTTAGCAGTATTGAAAAAGCCTACGGCAAAATAACCGTCTGCTGCGCGTTCGGCTCTTCCCTGCCGAACGTAATGAAAAATATCTCGGATATCGCTGAAAAACACACGATTGTTTTCCCCGACCTGCCGATAGCGGGCGATGAATTTATCTCAAAAGCGGGGCTGCGCAAGCACGCTGCGGCTGCAAAAAGCGTATATGACAGACTTGCGGACGTTCAGTCTGAAAAAGTGTTCGAGGCGGTCTTAAAGTCGCGCCTTTACGGAGATATAACGCTGCTCGACGACGCTTTTACCGACCCCGACAGCGATTTTTTGCAGCTAATAAAGCCAAAGCCGGGAGAGGTCTATGCCGACCTCGGGGCGTATAACGGCGACACCGCGCAAAAATATATCGACATGGTAAACGGCGGTCACGGGAGGATATTTCTGTTTGAACCCGATAAGCGCAGCTTCAGAAAATGCGTAAAACGCCTTATCGGCTATGACAATATCAGCTTTATAAACGCCTGCGCGTGGGACAGCGATACACAGGTCAGGTTTTCACAAGCCTCCGGGCGGCAGTCGGCGGTCAGCGAAAACGGCGGGCTTTGCGCGGCAAAAAAGCTCGACAGCGCGCTAAACGGCGAAAAATGCGATATAATAAAAACAGACGTCGAGGGCGCGGAAATGTGCGCTTTGGCGGGGGCTGAGAAAGCTATAAGAAAATACCGCCCGCGTCTTGCCGTTTCGGCTTACCACCGTCCGTATGACATTATATACCTTAGCCTGTATATACTGACACTCAGAGAGGATTATTCGATCTACCTGCGCCAGCCGCCCTATTATCCTGCTTGGGATACTATGATATATGCGATTTAAGAAAAAATTAAGAATACTCTCGCGTTGTTTTTAAGAAACGCTTGTTAGAATGTATTCAAGATAAAAAACACCGGTGAAATTTTATCAAGGAGAAATCAGAAATGGAAAAAGTAAAGGTCTTGGTGACCGACGACGACCGCGATATTGTACGCGCTATAGCAAAGCTTCTCGAGCTGGAGGGCTTTGACACCGTTAAAGCCTACAACGGCCTGGAAGCGCTCGACGCGCTCAATACCTACAGCGACATAAAGCTTGTTATAATAGATATTATGATGCCGCAGCTTGACGGTCTTTCGGCTATAATGAAAATTCGGGAAAAGAGAAATATACCCGTACTCGTTTTGTCGGCAAAATCCGAGGACAGCGACAAGGTGCTCGGATTGTCTATCGGAGCGGACGACTATATCACCAAGCCCTACAGCCCCGCCGAGCTTACCGCAAGAGTCAAGGCTATGCTTAGACGATACACGATGTTAGGGAGCGAAACGGCGGACAAAACGGAGGTCATAACGGTAGGCGGTCTGAGCTATAATAAAAAAGAAAAAACCCTGACCGTAGACGGCGAGCCCGTAAGACTGACGGCTAAGGAGCTAAGCATTATGGAGCTTTTTATGAGCAACCCCGGACAGATCTTTTCGGCAGAGCAGATCTATTCAAAGGTGTGGAACTCTCAGGCTTACGCCGTGGAAAATACTGTTATGGTACATATCAGACATCTGCGGGAGAAAATAGAAATAGATCCGCGCGAACCAAAATACATAAAGGTGGTGTGGGGAATTGGGTATAAGCTTGAAAAAAATCACTGACGTTATCTTTTCAAAAAGACTTTTGCAGATACTTGCGGTTATCTGCGCGCTCGCGGCCGCGGCGTTTTCGGCGATAGAACCGTTTTATATTATGGCGTATAACAATTACTACAGTATCCTGAAAACGTCCGATCTCGAGCCGTCGGATATAGGATATATCATGTATACCGCTCCTTTCAATTATGATACCGAGGAGGACGAACCGGCTTCCGCTCAGACGGTGGGCACCTTGAAATCAAACTATTGCAGGGATATAGTTTACGCCGATCTTTGTATGCTCGGTACGGTATATCTGAAAAACTGCCAAAACGGCAAATACACCGGCACTCCGCAATTGTACGAAAATTTGTACTATTCATTTTACGGCGTGGACGATGCCGAGGATTCGCCCGCTCTGAAGATCGAACAGACGCAGTATACCATTAAAAATATCGACAACGATCTGTATTATTTTTATGTAGCTTACGGCGACCAGAGGCTTACCAACATCGAGGAATTTAAAAACAAAACTCCGTCTCAAATTTACGAAGAAAGCAAAAGCGGCTTTTCAAAATATGAATTTAACGAAAGCTACTATCTGCGCTACCGCGATAATTTTTACAAAAAGACGCTACACAATGAGGACGGTCTCGGCAAGACCGAGGTCTACTACACCGAAGCTGATCCGGCGGGCGGAGCGGCGCTTACAAG
>CANQCJ010000035.1 GCA_947589205.1 uncultured Ruminococcus sp.
CGGAAAACGGCTGCGGTATATTGCTTGAATGTATGTCGAATCTTATTGCAAACGAGATGTTTACACAAAACGGCGTTAATGATCCAACCGAAAAAATAATGCGCGGGATAGAAGCTCTTGCCGAGCGTGCGGGACTGCTGGTCATCGTTTCAAGCGACGTCGGCGGAGACGGGATAAAATATGACGGCTCTACTATGGAATACATAAGAGTAATGGGAAAAATAAACGCGCTCATAGCGGCAAAAGCCGATAGTGTCACAGAATGTATCTACGGTCTGCCGTTTGCGCTGAAAGGCAGTGTGAAATGAAAATAATAAATTCGCTGATCTCGGCGTTTCAGATGTATTCAAGGATACCTATGCCGCAGACGGAGTGGAAGGAAGAAAACAGAAGATACGCGCTTTGTTTTTTTCCGTTTGTCGGAGCGGTCTGCGGGATATTGCTTATTGTCTGGAGGCTTATCTGTACGCGCTTTAATATAACAGGGCTGCTGTTTGCCGCCGTTTCAGCGGCTATACCGATATTTGTAACAGGCGGTATACATCTTGACGGCTTTTGCGATATGACGGACGCGTTAAGCTCGTTTGCTTCAAGGGAAAAAAAGCTTGAAATAATGAGCGACCCGCACATCGGATCGTTTGCGGCGATACATCTGATATTGTATCTTCTGCTTCAGACCGTACTTTTTGCACAGGTATCAGATTTCAAGTCAATAGCGATAATCGCTTTGGGATATGTTCTTTCACGTTCTTTAAGCGCGCTTGCGGCGGTTACGCTCAAGGCGGCAAAAAAAGACGGCACGCTCAACAGCTTTACGCAGGCGGCGCAGAAAAAGCTTACGTTTATGTTTCTTTTTGAAATGATAGCGATAACCGCAGCGGCTATGATAATTTTACAGCCGCTGACAGGCTTACTCGCAGTCTCAGCGGCGGCGGCGGCGTTTTTTTACTACAGATATAAAGCCTATAAAAGCTTCGGCGGGATAACCGGCGACACCGAGGGCTGGTTTTTGCAGATCTGCGAAATGGCGATACTTATTTTTTCATTCGTCGGAGAGCTTGTTTCGGAGGCGGTATTATGATATTTATTACGGGCGGAGCGTTTCAGGGCAAGCGGGAGCTTGCGGCTGATATGCTTAAAATAGATAAAAGTCAAATAGTTTCCGGAGAGACCTGCAGCAGGGAGCAATTGGCGAATGCTGTCTGTGTGAGCGATTATCAGCTTTTTATTGCAAAGCTTTTGAAGGAAAATATTGATCCTGTCGGGTTTACAGAAGAGCTTATCGAAAAAACAAATATAAAAGCGATAATAATGAACGAAGTCGGCTGCGGGATAATACCGATAGAAAAGGACGAGCGAAAATGGCGCGAGCTTGTCGGCATGACCGGCTGTATGATAGCGCAAAGGGCTGAAGCCGTAATAAGGGTAAGCTGCGGCATACCGGTATATTTAAAGGGAGAAAAACGATGAGGATAATTCTTATACGCCATGCGCTCACCTCGGGAAATCTTGAAAAAAGATATATCGGTTCTACCGATGAGGAGCTTTGCGATACCGGGATAAACGCTTTGAAGAATAAGAGCTTTCCCGACTGCGATATAGTTTTTTCAAGCCCTATGAAAAGATGTCGCCAAACGGCGCGTCTTATATATCCGGATAAAAAAATAATAACGGTGAGCGGTTTTGCCGAATGCGATTTCGGCGATTTTGAGGGGAAAAACTATTCTGAGCTTAACGGAAGAGCCGATTATCAGGCTTGGATAGACAGCGGCGGGCTGTCTGACTTTCCGGGGGGCGAATCGCCGTTATCGTTCAGAAAAAGATCCGTCGGGGCTTTTGAGCAGGCTGTTTCAAATTACGACTTTGAAACGGCGGCGTTTGTGGTGCACGGCGGAACGATAATGTCGATAATGGAAAAATTCGCAGAACCAAAGGGGAATTTTTACGACTTTCAGGTCTCAAACGCCTGCGGATTTGTCTGTGAAATGAAAAATAACAAACTGGTGGTATCAGAGCGCATATGAGAGCTTTTTTATTTTCGCTTCCGATAGCGATAGGATTTTTAATAGATATTTTTCTCGGCGACCCGTACGAGCTTCCGCACCCGGTGAGGGCGATAGGAGATCTTATTTTACGGCTTGAAAAATTTGCAGAAAAAAAATTCCCGAACGATCTCAGAAAGGGCGGGATAATTCTTGTGATGCTTGTGATATTGATAACCTTTAGCGTAAGCTTTTCTGTGATTTTTTTGTGCTATAGGATAAATATTTTCCTCGGCACAGCGTGCGAAAGCGTACTGTGTTATTATCTTATCGCGCCGAAGTGTCTGAAGGACGAGAGCATGAAGGTCTATCGCGCGCTCAAAGAAAACGATACGGAAAAAGCGCGGAGCGCGGTCTCTATGATAGTCGGCAGGGATACGGAAAAGCTTGACAGAGAGGGCATAATACGAGCCGCCGTTGAAACGGTCGCGGAAAACACCTCCGACGGAGTTACCGCGCCGTTGATATATATTTCTCTCGGCGGAGCGGTACTCGGAGCGGTCTATAAAGCGGTAAACACTATGGATTCGATGATAGGGTATAAAAACGAAAAATACATAGACCTCGGCAGAGCCGCCGCGAAGCTTGACGACCTGTTGAATTTTATCCCGTCAAGGCTGACCGCGCTTGCTATGATACTCTCGGCGTTTTTGCTCAGGCTTGACGGTACGGGAGCTTACAGGATATGGAAACGAGACAGAAGAAAGCACGACAGCCCCAATTCCGCGCAAACGGAAGCGGTCTGCGCCGGCGCGCTGTGCATTCGCCTTGCGGGGGACGCTTATTATTTCGGCAAGCTTCATAAAAAAGAATACATAGGCGACAGCTGCCGCCCCGCCGAAGCCGAGGATATAGTCCGCGCAAACCGACTTATGTATCTGACGGCAGTGATATTTGTGATACTGTCTATCGCGGTGCGCGCGCTTGTTATGGGAGTGATAGTTTAAAAATGTACGCCGAGCATGGAGGAAATATTTTTGACGAGGATATTCGTTTAGATCTCAGCGCGAATATAAATTTTTTGGGAATGCCGCAGAAAGCAAAGGAAGCGGTAATAAATTCGGCGGATAAATGGGAAAAATATCCCGATCCGTATTGCAGAAAATTAAGAAAAAGACTTGCCGAAAAGCACAGGGTAAGCAAAGAAAAGATCGTCTGCTCAAACGGCGCGGACGAGCTTATTTTTAAAGCTGTTCATTGCTTTTTTCCGAAAAAAGCCGTCATAGCCGCACCCTGCTTCAGCGAATACGAAAAAGCGCTGAGCGAATGTAAATGTGAAATATCGCGTTTTATTTTAAGCGAAAAAAACGAATTTTTTCTCGTCGGCGCGATACTTGAAGCTCTCGATGATGCGGATATGCTTATCCTTGCAAACCCGAACAATCCCACGGGGAAGCTTATCGAAAAAGACCTGCTTAAAAGGATATGCGAGAAGTGTCTTGAAAAAAATATAATTTTTTTATGCGATGAATGCTTTATAGAATTTTGTGAACGTTCCGACAGCCGCAGCGCGCTTTGCTTTTTAAACGAAAACGTCATTGTGCTGCGCGCTTTTACAAAGATCTATGCAATGCCGGGACTGCGTCTCGGGTATGCGGTTTTCGGCGATGAAAAAAAGGCTGAAAGGATCGCGTCGTTCGGTCAGTTCTGGAGCGTTTCCGCGCCCGCTCAGGCGGCGGGAGAAGCGGCTTTGGACGAAAAGGCTTTCATAGAACGCACCGTCATGCAGACAAAGACCGAACGGGAATTTTTAGAAAAAGAGCTTAAAGCTCTCGGCATAAAAGTATTTTCCTCGGACGCGAATTTTATTCTTTTAAAGAGCGAAGTCAAGCTCGATGAGATCTTGAAAAAAGAGAAGCTCCTGATAAGAAGCTGCGGAAATTTTTCGGGGCTTAATAATAATTTTTTCAGGATCGCGGTGCGTTCGCGCGGGGAAAATTTGCAGCTTCTTGAAGCGTTAAGGAGAAATTTAAAATGGCAAAGGCTATAATGATACAAGGAACGATGTCAAACGCGGGGAAAAGTCTGATAGCGGCTGCGCTTTGCAGGATATTCAAACAGGACGGCTATAGCTGCACGCCGTTTAAGTCGCAGAACATGGCGTTAAATTCCTTTGTGACGGCAGACGGAAAGGAAATAGGCAGAGCGCAGGCAATGCAGGCTGAAGCCGCGGGGATAGAACCCGATGTTAATATGAACCCGATACTTTTAAAGCCGACAAGCAATGTAGGCTCGCAGGTAATAGTCGGCGGAGAGGTGCGTTCGGATATGAGAGCTTTTGAATATTTTCGGCACAAAAAAGAGCTGATACCCGAAATAATGAAAGCCTATTCCGCGCTTGACAAAAGGTATGACATCATCGTTATAGAGGGCGCGGGCAGTCCCTGCGAGCTGAATTTAAAGAGCGATGATATAGTGAATATGGGGCTGGCAAAGCTTGTAAAAGCTCCGGTGTTGCTTGTCGGAGACATAGACCGCGGCGGCGTTTTCCCGCAGCTTCTCGGCACGCTGATGCTGCTCGAGGAGGACGAGAGAAGCCTTGTCAAAGGACTTATCGTAAATAAATTCCGAGGAGACAAGCGGCTTTTTGACGACGGCGTAAGGATACTTTATGAGCGCGGTCAAAAGCCGGTGATAGGCGTCGTGCCGTATATAGACGTTGATATAGAATCGGAGGACAGCCTTTCGGAAAGGCTTGAAAAAACCGATATCAGCGGCGTTATAGATATAGCGGTGATACGCCTGCCGAAAATATCGAATTTTACGGACTTTGACGTTTTCAACCAATATGACGGCGTTTCGGTAAGATTTGTCGGAAAATGTCAAGAGCTCGGGCAGCCCGATCTTATGATACTTCCGGGAACGAAAAGCACCGTTTCGGACATGAAATGGCTTATCGAAAGCGGCTTTGAAGCGGCGATAAAAAAGCAGGTCTCAAACGGCGTACCGCTTTTCGGCATATGCGGCGGATTTCAGATGTTAGGAGAAAAAATAAGCGACCCGCTCGGAGCGGAGGGCGGCGGCAGTATACGCGGCATGGGTCTGCTAAAATGCGAAACGGTTTTCGGCGCACAGAAAAAACGCTGCCGCACGCAGGGGGAGTTTTGTGAAATAGGCGGTGCGCTGAAAGCTCTTTCGGGTAAAAATTTCGGCGGCTATGAGATACATATGGGTGAAACTAAATCGGAAGCTCCGCGGCTTTTGAGCTGCGGCGGAGCGTGGGAGGGCAGCGTTTACGGCTGCTATATCCACGGTATATTCGACAGCGATGAGGTCTCCTCGGCGTTGGTATCAACGCTTTTTGAGCGGAAAAATATTTCTTATAAGGAAAAAGCTCTTGACCGCAAGGCGTATAAGCAGGCGCAGTATGACAAGCTTGCGGAGGAGGTCAGAAAAAATATCGACATGGAGCTTGTATACAAAATCGTTAAAGAGGGGATAGGATAATGCTTGAAGAATACGTTTGCCGCGACAGCCGTATACTGCGCTGCGGATATACCACGGGCTCCTGCGCGGCGGCGGCGGCAAAGGCGGCGGCGCAGATGCTCTTAACGCAGCAAAAATGCGAATTTGTTGAGATTTACACGCCAAAAGGGATAAGGCTTCGTCTCGAGGTCTTAGACGCTTATTTTACCGACAAGCTCGCACGCTGCGGAATAAAAAAAGACAGCGGCGACGACCCGGACGTTACAAACGGCATAGTTGTATGCGTCTCGGCGGGATTTGCCGAAAGCGGTATAAATATTTACGGCGGTCAGGGTGTCGGCAGAGTGACCAAGGCGGGACTCGATCAGCCGATAGGTCAAGCCGCGATAAATTCCGTTCCGCGAAAAATGATAACTCAGGCGGTGTCGGAGATCGCGGAGCTTTATGAATATTCCGGCGGCTTTGACATAACTGTCTCTGTGCCGGGCGGGGAGGAGATAGCCCAAAAGACCTACAATCCGAGAATGGGCATAGTCGGCGGTATTTCAATAATCGGCAGGAGCGGAATCGTAGAACCGATGAGCAATTCTGCGGTTATAGAAACGATAAAGCTTGAAATGCAGATGCTAAGGGAAGAAAACAAGCAGTATGCCGCGCTTGCTGTGGGCAATTACAGCAGGAGCTTTTTAAGCGGCAGCCTGCCGTTTGAAGCGGACAAAAGCGTTATCTGTTCAAATTTTATCGGCGATTCGATAGACTGCGCGGTAAGCCGCGGCTTTAAGGGGGTATTGCTGATAGGTCATATCTCTAAGCTCGTTAAGCTCGGCGCGGGGATAATGAACACTCATTCATCGAATGCCGACGGCAGAATGGACGTGCTCGTAAGCTGCGCGCTGAAGGCGGGAGCGGACTGCGGGCTTTTGAAAAAGATCCTTGAATGCGTAACGACGGATACGGCTTTGAGCCTGATAAAAGAAGCGGGGTATCTCGATAAAACGCTCGATGAGCTTACCGAGCGCGCGGAATATTATCTTTCTTTGCGTACAAAGGGAGCGATAGAGGTCGGCGTTATAATGTTCTCTGAGAAAATGAAAATAACGGCTAAGACCTCAAAAGCCGATGAGCTTATAGAAAGGCTTGCGGCAGAATATCCCGAAAAAATTTAAAATTTTGTAAAATCAGCGGATCTTATATTGACTTTAAAAAAATGCTGTGTTAAAATTTATATAAAAAATTGAATAATAAGCCTCGGGTGTCGGATATCTTTTTAAGGCAAAGCCGAAAAAGATCGATCCGGTGAAAAGGGAAGCGTGTGAGAATCACGCACGAACTCGTCACCGTATTTGCGGAGTGAGGAAAGCTTTGTACGTCACTGAAACGAAATGTTTTGGGAAGACCTTTCCAAGCGTCGATGCATGAGCCGGGAGACCTGCCCGATAAGCTTGTACGGAAAACCATTTGTTTTTCAAAATCGGTTTTCAAAGCCACGAGTAATTGGCTGTACGTTTTTAGGGTATATATCCGCGAAAAATTTGCGCGCGGGTGTATGCTTTATTGTCGTGCGCTTTTTACTTGTAAGGGTAAAAGCGTTTTTTGTTTTTTATGGAGAGTGAAAAGATGGATATTGAACTTAAGGACGGTGAGTATTACGCCGATGTCACCCTTTCGGGCGGCAGCGGACGCGCTTCGGTCGAGTCTCCCGCGCTGATAACCGTCGAGGACGGAAGCGTTAAAGCGAAGATCGTATGGAGCAGCTCGAGTTATGATTATATGGAAATAGACGGCAGGGAATATTATCCGCTTGAGGGCGAGGAAAATTCAACGTTTGTGATAGATGTTGAAGCTTGGGACGAGGATATAGATATTCTTGCGGAAACGACAGCCATGAGCGAGCCGCATATGATAGAGTACACATTGAGATTTGATCCGAATTCGATAGACCGCCAAAGTGCCCTGCCCTGGGCAATAGTTATCCCGATAGCTGCGGCGGTCTTGGCGGCGGCAATAACAATTGTCATTGTATCAAAGAGGAAGGCAAAGCATGAAAAATAGTATAACGGCGTTTATAATGCTCATATGCCTGGCGGTCTTTTCCGGCTGCGCGCAAAAGGACAGCGGAGAAATTATCGGAGAGCCTTATGAGATAGACGGTCTTGAATTTATTGAAAGAGAAAAAAACACCTATGCCGAACGCTTTGCGATAGACAGATATTCGGACGGCTATTCGCTCATACGTACGCAGGACGAATATTCGCTGCTTGTTATCCCGGAGGGAAAAAGCGTTCCGAAAAATTTGGATAAAAATATGATACCCGTTTGTCAGCCGGCGGATAACATCTATCTTGCGGCGACGTCGGCGATGGGACTCTTCGCAGAGCTTGACTGCGAGGACAGGATAAGATTTTCTTCTCTTAAAGCCGAGGACTGGTACATCGAACAGGCGGCGGACGCTATGAATGCAGGAGAGATGATATATGCGGGAAAATACCGAGAGCCTGATTACGAACTGCTGTTGTCGGAAAAATGCAGACTTTCTATCCAATCGACAATGATAGAGCACACTCCCGAGGTCAAGGAAAAGCTGATAGAGCTTAACATACCGGTATTTATAGACCGCTCGAGCTACGAAGAGCACCCGCTCGGCAGGAGCGAGTGGATAAAGGTCTACGGAGAGCTTTGCGGAGAATATGACAAAGCGTCGGAGCTTTTTGAAAGCCAGAAAGCCGAACTCGATAACATAGAAAAAACGGAGCAGAATAAGACGGCGGTATTTTTCTACATAAATTCCGCAGGACAGGCAGTCACCAAAAAGCCGGGAGATTATGTTACTAAAATGATAGAATTAGCCGGAGGAAAAAACGTTTTTGATGAAAAATTCGGCGGCGATACGGCGGCTTCTTCGGTCACTATAGAGCCGGAGCAGTTTTGCAGCATAGCAAAGGACGCGGATATAATAATTTACAACAGCTCTATCGGCGGCGAGATAGCTTCGACAGACGATCTTTTGGAAAAATACCCGATGCTTGCCGATTTTAAAGCGGTAAAAAATAACGAAGTATGGTGTACGAGAGAAAATCTTTTTCAGGAAACGATGAAGCTCGGAACGGTCATAAGCGATCTTAATTCTGTTTTTTGCGGCAGTTACAAGCAAAACGAACCGCAGTTTCTGTTCAGGCTTGAAAAAAGCGGTGATGATGAAAAATGACAAATAAAAAACAAAAAAATTATTCATTGATATTTATACTGCTTATCGTGTGTACGCTGCTGGTGTTTGCCGCAAATATCTTTATAGGAAGCGTAAGCTTGACGCCTGCTCAGACGCTCTCGGCGATATTTTCCGAACACGCGCAGTATTCGCAGATAATCAGAAAAATACGACTGCCGCGCGCGGCGGCGGCAATGATCTTAGGCGGCGCGCTGTCTCTTTCGGGCTATCTTTTGCAGACATTTTTCCACAACCCGATAGCCGGACCTTTTGTTTTGGGAGTTTCCTCGGGAGCAAAGCTTACGGTGTCCTTTGCGCTTATAGCCGCGTCGGCTTTGGCATTGAGCATAAATTCCGCGCTGCTTGTAACGGCTGCGTTTGTCGGAGCGATGCTTTCTCTCGGCTTTGTGCTTCTGATCTCTCATAAAACGGAAAATATTTCGATGATAGTAGTCTGCGGAATAATGATAGGCTACATCTGTTCTGCCGTGACGGATTTTCTCGTGACCTTTGCTGACGATTCGGATATAGCCGACCTGCACGACTGGTCGCAGGGAACGTTTTCGGGAATGAGCGCGGAGGACGTTTTAAGCGCGGCAGGCATAACGTTTATCGCCGTTATCGGAACCGTACTTATATCAAAGCCGATGAACGCTTTTATGCTTGGAGAGAGCTACGCAAAAAATTTAGGCGTGAACATAAAGCTTTTAAAAGCGGCGATAGTCGTTTTGTCTGGTTTGTTTTCGGCTTGCGTAACGGCTTTTGCAGGACCGATATCCTTTGTCGGCATAGCCGTACCGCACATTTCGCGCAGACTTTTCGGCACCTCAAAGCCGATAGTGATGATACCCGCCTGCTTTTTGTGCGGGAGCATTTTCTGTATGATATGCGACATGACGGCAAGGACGATCCTTTCGCCGACGGAGCTGAGTATCAGCACCGTCACAAGCGTTTTCGGCGCGCCGATAGTTATCATGGTAATGCTTAAAAGAAGAAAAGAGGGAGGCGCGTGAGCAATATCATGCTTTCGGTCAAAGAGCTTTTTGCAGGGTATGACAAAAAGACGGTCATAAGCGATATGAGCTTCGAGGTGCGAAGCGGCGAGATACTTTCGCTTATCGGACCAAACGGAGCGGGAAAATCGACCGTGCTTAAGGTCATCGCAAAATACCTTGAAAAGCAAAAAGGCTTTGTATATATAGATAACACGGAGCAGGAAAGCATAAGCCGCGCGGAGCTTGCAAAAAAGCTGTCGGTAACGCTTACAGAGCGTATCCGTCCGGAGCTTATGACCTGCCGCGAGGTGGTCGAGACCGGCAGGTATCCGTATACGGGAGCGTTCGGCAGACTGAACGAACAGGATAAGCGGGCGGTCGAGCAAGCGATGGAGGAGACCGCGACTTTAGAGCTGGCTGACGAGCTTTTTAACAGAGTAAGCGACGGTCAGCGTCAGCGTGTGATACTTGCAAAGGCGATATGTCAGCAGCCGCAGATATTAGCTCTTGACGAGCCGACATCGTATCTCGATATACGCCACAAAATAGCGTTTTTTGAAACGCTTCATAGGCTTGCAAAGCAGCGCGGGATAGCGGTGATAATTTCCATGCACGAGATAGAGCTTGCGCGGATAATTTCCGATAAGGTCGTCTGCATAAAAAACGGCGAGGTCACAGACAGCGGAACGCCGGAGGAAATATTCACTCCGCAGAAGATAATGCGGCTTTACGATATTCCCGAAGAGCTGTATAAAAAATATTTTGAATAGATGTGCTTTTGCATATTTATATAAAAATCCATATACAGAAAGGAAAATGTAAAATGAAGAAAAGATTTTTGGCGATAGCAGTGATGATGAGTATGCTTATGTTAGTCGGCTGCTCGGGGGCAAAGGAAAGCAGTGAGAGTTCATCTGCGGCGGCTAAGGAATCGTCAAACGCAAAGCCGGTAGTGCTTACGGTAAGCTTTGGAACGAGCTATAACGACACCAGAGAAAAAACGATAGGCGCAATCGAAAACGCGATAGCTCAGGCTCAGCCGGACTATGAGGTAAGGCGCGCGTTTACGGCACAGACGGTAATCGACATATTAAAGGAACGTGACGGGATCGAAACGGACAACGTTGAACAGGCGTTGGACAGGCTTGTTTCGGACAATGTTAAAACCTTGGTGGTACAGCCGACGCATATAATGAGCGGATATGAGTATGACGATCTTGTCGCCGCCGTAAACGAAAAAAGCGACAAATTCGACAAGGTGGTTATAGGTCAGCCGCTTCTTACCTCCGACGATGATTATTCCCGCCTTGCCGACGCGCTTATAGTGGACACTGCTTCATATGATGCGGCTGATACAGCGGTAGTATTTATGGGTCACGGCACGGAGCATGAAGCGAATGCGGCATATGCAAAGCTTCAGGAAACTCTTGCTTCAAAAAATGCGGCGAATATTTTTATCGGCACGGTGGAAGCGACACCGAGCATTGACGATATGATCTCGATGGTAAAAGCAGGAGGCTACAAAAAGGTCGTTTTACAGCCGCTTATGGTAGTTGCGGGAGATCATGCGACAAACGATATGGCGGGCGATGAAGAGGATTCATGGAAGAGCAGGTTTGCCGCGGAGGGCTTTGAGGTAGAATGCGTTCTTAAAGGTCTCGGAGAGATAGAGGACGTAAGAAGCATTTATACCGACCATGTAAAGGCTTCTATAGAAAGTTTGGAGTAAAGCATGAAAATTTTCTTAAAATTAGCGGCAGTCATTTGTGCTGCCGCGCTTTCTGTCACAAGTTTTGCGGCAAGCGCACAAAGCGATGATGAAAAACCGCCGATATATGCCGAGCAAATAAAGGACGGCGAATATGATATAGAGGTAGATTCAAGCTCATCAATGTTCCGCGTAGTCGAATGCAGGCTAAAGGTAGCGGAAAATAAAATGACCGCTGTAATGACAATGAGCGGTCAGGGCTACGGTATGGTTTTCGAGGGAACGGGCGAGCAGGCTCTTGCGGCGGACGAGACGGAGTATGTAGATTTTGTACTTAACGATGCAGGGCAAAAGACTTTTGAATTTCCGGTGGAAGCTCTCGATAAAAAGGTCAACTGTGCCGCCTGGAGCATCAGAAAAGAAAAATGGTACGACAGAGAGCTTGTCTTTAAGTCGGACAGTCTGCCGGAGGACGCTTTTGAGAGCGGTGTCAATATGAAGGCAATTATAATATCGGCAGACACACTTATTGTGATAGCCGCAGCCGTTTGTACCGTGATAGTGATCAAAAAAAGAAAGAGAGCTAAGGAATAAAATGGGAATGCTTCATGTTTACTGCGGAAACGGCAAGGGCAAGACCACTGCCGCGATAGGTCTTGCCGTCAGGGCGGCGGGCGCGGGAATGAGCGTATTCATAGCGCAGCTTATGAAAGGCAGCGATACCTCGGAGCTTGTCATACTAAAAAGTATTGAAAACATAACGCTCATGCGCTGCGAAAAGGATCTCGGTTTTGTAAAAAGCATGACGCAGGCAGAAAAAGAGCAGATGAAAATTTGGCACGACAATATGCTTCATGAGGCTTTTGAAAAAAGCTTTGACATGGTGATTTTAGATGAATTTTTCAGCGCGTACAATTACGGACTTATGGATAAAGAGTATGCGGAGGAAAGGATATTTTCCTCACTCGATAATTCCGAAATAGCTCTGACAGGGCGCGGTCCGGACGAAAAATTTCTCAAACGCGCCGATTATGTCAGCGAGATACTGGCGGTCAGGCACCCTTTTGAAAAAGGGATACGCGCAAGAAAGGGGATAGAATTTTGAAGCCTGATGAAATAGAAAAAAGAAGCTTTGAGATCATAGAAAGCGAGCTGGGCGATATTTCTCTCGATGCTGAAAAAAAGCCGATAATCCTTCGCGTTATACACGCCACCGCCGATTTTGATTATGCAAAAACGCTTGAATTTTCTAAAAACGCTGTCGAAGCATTTTTTGCCGCGCTGAAAAAAGGCGCGGTCATAGTCACCGACACCAACATGGCAAAGGCGGGCATTAATAAATCGGCGCTGAAAAAATACGGAAGCGAGATATTCTGCTTTATGGCGGACGAGGACGTTGCCGATCGGGCGGTTTCTCAAGGCATAACGCGGGCGGCGGCTTCTGTAGACAAAGCGGCAAGGCTTGGCAGACCCGTCATATACGTCTGCGGAAACGCCCCCACCGCGCTTATCCGTATCTGCGAGCATATAAGCAGCGGCAGGTTTATTCCCGAGCTTGTCATTGGCGTTCCGGTCGGATTTGTAAATGTTGTCGCTTCAAAGGAAATGATAATGTCAAGCGGTGTGCCTTATATCGTTTCGAGGGGCAGAAAAGGCGGCAGCACGGTGGCGGCGGCTATCTGCAACGCTATGCTTTATATGTAACAAAAAAGCGGCAAGGCTCGTAAAAAAGCTCTGCCGCTGAAATTTTTTATGTTCAGAAGGAAATAACAAATTCTACCTCTCCGAAGGTAAACTGAACGGGGATAGAAAACGCGTCCTTTTCAAGCGTTACATCTTCGTCTTTAGTAAAGGTAAGCGGAGTAAGAGAAATTTCCGTACCCGATTCGTTTGATTCGTTTACTGCGTAAAGACCGTTGCAGACGTTAAGAAATTCTCCCGCGCTCGCATCGTCAAATTCTTCGGCGGCAACGTAGGCTTCCTTGGCAAATCTCTTTGCAAAAGCCGAATATTCGGCTTTTCCGCAGGCGATGATAGTCGCGCCGTTGTAAGCTCCGGTAATATCCTGACGGACGGATCTTTCGGTGGAAATAGTTTTGGTGACGTTTGCTTCAAGCGGAGTAAAATCGTCTCCGATAAATCTGATAAGGCTCTTGAAGAGCAGGGTAGTGTAGTTCGTATAAAGCTTTGCGTTTTCGGCGGTGTTGAAATGATAAAATTCATTCACGAGAGCCGAGAGCTTTTCGCTCTGGTCGCCGGAAATATCGTCGTCGTTAAGCGCGAGCTTTTTCTTGTACTCCTTGATAGAGGTCTCAAAATCGGCGTTAGACAGCACGCCGCTGTTTACGAGCGTCTGACCGAGCAGAAGATAATCCGTCGGCTGCTTGTGGAGAAGATCCTCGACATCGGAAGCTTTAAGATAACCGAGGTCTACCGCGAGGTCGCCGAAAAGCTTGTCCACGGTCTGCTGAGTAACGTTGACGTGTTCTACCTGTTCGGCAGTCATAAGACCTTCGTTTATGGCAAGTACGCCGAGACGCATACGAGTGTTCTTTTTTTCATCGAGAGCTTTGGTAAGCTGTTCTTTTGTAACAAGCCCGCTGTTGAGCAGGTATCCGCCGAAAAATTGTGAAAACATAGATCACATTACCCCCTTAGAAATATTTTCTATGATCTTTTTGACCTGATCGTTGGAAACAGGCTTCTGTAAAAAGTCGGTAGCTCCCGCCTTTATAGCTTCTTTAAGGTGGCTCTGCGTACCGACAGAGGAAGCCATTATTACCTTAGCGGCAGGATCGTTTTCCTTTATTTGTTTAAGAGCGTCTATACCCGTAACGACCGGCATTACGATATCCATAAAAACGACATCGGGCTTATTTTCGGCAAACTTTTCAACAGCTTCCTTTCCGTCGGCGGCTTCATAGATATTTTTTATACCGAGAGTTGCTATAAACATACAAAGACTTTTTCTTGCGAACATCGAATCGTCGCATACGAGTACGGACATATCTTCTATTTTCATTAAAAAATCCTCCTTCAAATCGCTTCTGCAAAGTTATATAATTATTTTATCATATTTTTTTCAAAAAATCAAGCATTTTTTCTCCAACTTTTATAGTCATATTGCACAAATTTTACTTAACATTCCGCATTTGCCCCGCCAAATGCGCTTATTTGGGCAGATCCTCCTCGGTCAGCACACCATATTTCAACCATGCTTCGATAAGCTCATCACAAGCTTTACCTTTCTCGAGCCTACTAATTG
>CANQCJ010000036.1 GCA_947589205.1 uncultured Ruminococcus sp.
GAGACGCTGCTTGCGGATAGATTCATAGGAGCATTCGAGCGTTCTGCCGTATTTTTCAAGAGCCGACGCGCTTGAAGCGAGCTTGACCGTCGTCTTGGGCAGAGCGTTGAGCTGTTCGGTCGCAGCCGACTCTCCGCCGTCTACGCTCAAAGCTCTGAAATCGTATGAATCGGTATATGTCCTCGCCGCCGCAACGGTGGAAAGTATCGAAGCCTCCTCCATTCCGGCTTTTATCTGACGGCGGACGTATTCCGGGAAAAGTATTGCCGACTCGGTGTTGAGGAAAAAGCTCTCTACCGGATCGCTGCCGCAGCCGGCTACCTTTATGTTGAATCTTCTGAGCTGACGCTCAAAGGCGTCCAGCCCCTCTAACTCCGTGCCCTTATACTGACTGTCCGGGTCAAGCTCGCTCAAAGCCTCCGTGAAGCTTTTGCCGGTTATCGAATAAAGTCCTTTTTCAAGCTTGATATCATTATACATATTTTTCATTTCTCCTTTTTAATTTTAAAATTTTTCGCACATTATCTGCGCGGCATGATAAACGGGCTTTTTTTGCCCTTTGGCTGTTCCTCCTCGTCCCCGCCGCAGCTCAACACACTTTTTAACGTGCCGGGTCTTGCGAGCGACTGTGTTTTTTCCTTGAACGCTATCAGCGAATCTATGTCCATCTGCGCGCAAACGTTCTTTATCGTCTGCGTATCGTAAGCCGGAACGCAAAACTGTCCGAGGCGTATTATCTGCGCCGTAAGCTCGCGTCTGGCTTTTGAAATATCCGCGTCTCTCTTGTCGAGAGCCTTTTTGAGCGCGTTCAGCCTTTCGCTTTCGGTATCGTCCGTAAACGATTTTCTCACTCCCGCTCCCGGCTGAGCCGGTACGGCTACGAACGACCATTCGTAAGCGTCTGTCGGTTCTTCGAGTATACCGCAGCAAAGCCTGCCGTCATAGAAGCTGCCCTTTATATGGCTGCACCCCTTGGTTTTTCTGTCGGTATTGCAGATACTGCATCTCTCGCGCTTTATCGCACAGCTCACCGACACCTCCTTTTTTATGCCGCCCTCTATCTCCTTGATAAGATCGGCGTTTTTTTCGGTGCGCATAAGATACGCTTTAGCCGACAGATATTTGTATGCCTCGCCGGTGCGTGTAACGCGCCCGTTATCGGTCAGCACCTCGGTCTGATAGATCCTTGCGGTCTGGTTAGCTCCCCTCGGGTCGTGGTCGAAAATGCCGGTCCTGCCGACAAAAAGCTTGCTTAGCTTATCGAGCGAGCCTGCCGAAAAGCATTCCCCGTCACGGTCTACCTCGTTGTCGCAAAGCGTTACCTCAAACGCGAACACCTCGCTTTCTTTAAGCTCTCTTATCGAATATTTGTTGATAAGCTCCATTTCGCTTTCGTTAAGCTCTATCAATCGTTCTCACCTCCTTTTGCAATTTCCGTCTCCGTCTTAGCCGCCTGAGCGTTATACAGCCGCGCTCTTGCAAGCGATTCCTCGTCCTGCAGATTAACGTTGTCCCATTCGAGCCAAACGTTTTGCTCTATGCCGCAAAGATCGCAGTGCATATTGATTATTTTCAGAAGCGGCTGTTCCAAAAGCCTGCGGTAGTAGTCTATCTCGCTTGTGAGTATATCCGCCTGCTGACTGCTCATACGTTCGGTCGTCGACCAGCTGAAGCCCAACAGGAACGGCGGTATCGAGAGCTTTGAAACGAGCTGTTCTAAAAGCTCTCTGACCGGTATCTCGGTATCGAGAGTCGGTCCGTCCGCGCCTATGACCTTTATCTCGACGTCGCCTACCGCCACAAAATCCTTTATGCTCCCCGCCTTTGAAGCCGCCATTCCGTTTGACCATTCGCGCGCAATTTCCTCTGCGCGTTCCTTCGCGAAAGCCGCGTCGCTCTCGTTTGACGGCTTATAGGTCACGGCGTACCGCACGTTTCCGGCGCGGTCAAAATTCTGACCTATCGTTTCATATATCCTCATGAGCACTCCGCTCAGCGCGGGCAGACCGCGCAGCAGCGACGTGCCGTTGGGATTCTTGACAGTCGGGTTTGAAACGGTATAGAGTATCCTTTCCGGGTGCGGACAGCTTATCCTGTCACGCGTAAGCCTGTTATAGATCTCGTACCGACCGCTTTCCTTTGCTTCTCTTGCACCGAACAGCGTGCAGTCGGCGCAGTAAAGACCGGCTATGCCGAGGGTGTTTTCGCTTAAAAGTATCTCTCCGAACGCCCTGCCGTAGGTGAGCAGCGAATCGAGATAGATCTCCATAAAGGTCTCGAGAGAGCTTCCCGAAACAGATACCGGCAGCGTGTTGAAAAAATCTCTCAGCCGTTTTTGTACCTCCTCGTCATCGCAGCAGATCTTAAAGCCGCCCGTGAGCCTTACGAGCTTGCATATCGCCGCGTCGATTATCGGCACTTTTTTCCTAAGCTCCTCATACAAGCTTTCTTCAAAGCTCACCGGGTCGGGCGCGAACCTGAACGCGCTTCTTTGCGCGCCCGCCGTTATTTCTTTAAAGACCGCTTTTTTGCCAAACGGCTTCATTCCTTTACATTCCTCTCCTTTCCGCGCTCATAACAAAGAACGCGCTGTCATTTTTGCTTATCTCGCTGACGAAATATCTCATATCGTCCATAGCGTGATCGTTTTCCTTGAGCGGCTTGTCCGAAGCCGCCGAATCGTCCCAGCGGTAAAGCGAAAGCTCCCGCAGGCAGTCGCTGCAGCCCTTGTAAATTTTCAGCTTTCCTGAATTGAGCATATCCGCCGTCCGCCTTATGCCGGCTATCACGTCGTTTTTCGCGGGAACGACCTTGAATTTTCCGTGCCGCCTTATGCAGGCGATAAACGAAGCCGCCGACGGGTCGCAGACGACCTTTTCTATGCTTCTTCCAAAGCACAGCCGCTCCAAGCCCTCGTAATGCTCCTCGTCCGTCCGCTGCATACCCTCGCGCTTTGAATCGTAATAGTATTCGCTTATGCGGTACCACACCCCGCCGCTTTCTCCCCAAAGCCCGAAGCTTGACGGGTTTACCGTGCCGTAATCGCAGCTCACGATATAACGCGTGAAGCTTTCGGGGAGGGTATCGGCGACGTGGCTTTGATAGCTGAACATCGGGTAGATAAGTCCGCTCACATCGCACCATTTTCCGAGAATGAACCTGTCGTAAAACGCTCCGCTGTAAAGCCGGCGGTAGCGTTCCTTGACGCGCTTTGACAGCGCGGGATTGTCGTCGAGCGTAAAATGGATATAGTGCAGATGCTTCTCGGCGCATTTGTCTATCCATTCGCGCTTGAACCAGTGAGAGCTGTTTTCGGGATTGCAGTTGAACCAAAGCTTTGAACCCGTTTGAGAACAGCGCGCGACAGCCTGTTCTACAAAGCTGCGCGGCATAAGGGCGGTCTCGTCAAAAAGCGCGCCCGCAAGCGTCATGCCTTGTATAAGAGCCGCGCTGCTCTCGTCTCTGCCGCCGAAAATGTAGTAGCGGTTTGTGACCGCTCCCGCGCTGATGTCTATGTAGTTTTTCGAGATCGTCTCTTTGGTCTCAAAGCCCGCCTTTGAGCACATTTCGAGCAGCGTACCGACGATGTTTCTTCTTGCAGAGCTTATCGTCTTTGCGCAGACGGCAAAGCTTTTGCCGTTGAAATTCACCATAGACCACAGCACGAACGAAAATGACATACACATGGTCTTTCCGCTTCTTACCGCGCCGTCGCAGATTATGCCGTCAAGCTCTTTGAGGATCGGATCTCTCCACCAGCAAAAAAGTCTGCGCTGCTTGGGCGAAAGCTCAAGACTCATTTTCTCCCTCACCTCCGCCGAAAGCGTCCGCGCCGTAGATGGCGCTGATAAGGCTCTGCGCGTTGAACGCGCTGTCCTGCTGCTTTTCGTATTCGCCGAGAGCTTCGAGAGCCTTCAGCCTGTCGAAAAATTTGATCTCGGTAACTCCTCCTTTGCCGCACTTTATCTCCGAAACTCCGTAGAGATCGGCGCTGTCGATGTCGTCGGGAGTTATCCCCTCGCTTATCGCTAACCTTACCGCGTCGTTGTTCCTGCCGAACGCTATGCGCCGCAAACCTGCCGCGGCGGGAGATTCCGCGCTCTGCGCTCTTATCGCGGCGATCTTTTTTCTGACCGCCTTGTTTGAGACGAGCCTTATCCCCTCAAACGCCGCCGTCAGCCTTCCCGCCCCCGCAAAGAGCGCGGCTTCGTAAGCGTTCCCGCATTCGGCGAATTTTGCCGCAAAATCATTTACGTTTATCTTATCCATTTTCCTCCTTTGCTTTGCCTTGCTTTGATCGTTCCGCTGAATTGGAATTTTTCAGCTTTTGTTTTTTCGACCCCCTTCATATATAGCCTCACAGCGGCGTTTTGTTGCATTTAAAAATACAACAATTAATGAAATATGTCTAAATTAAAATATAATTTGTTTTCCTGCACAATTTTCGGTATATGATTTTATTTACCGTGCACAAAAACTACCGCTTTGCAAAACCGCGTTTTATTTTACATTCTTTTACAAAACTGGAAAGCAGACAGCCTTTGACGCGCTTTAAAAAAATAAAAGATACGTTTTTCCTGCGCTTTGCTATTGCAAAATCCGAAAAAATATATTATAATATAAAAAAGACAACAAAAAAGGCGCGTTGTGCTTTCGCGCCGGGTAAGAAAGGAGAGATCTTCTGTCTTACGGACAGATATACATATGAAACGATCAATAGCCGTTATGTCAGCCGTTTTGCTTTTTGCAGCGTTCGGCTGCGGCTGCTCGGGGGATAAGGGCGGCGAAAGCGCCGATCCCGCCGAAAGGACAGCCGATTCGCGGGTGCGCACCGACCGCGATGTTAAGCTCAAGACCTATGAATTTCCGCAGTTTTTAAACGATATTTCCGATGCGGACGTTTTGTCAAACACTATCTATAAAAGCTTCGACGCCTCGCAGCTTCTTGTCGAGCCTGAAAAGCAGCCGTTTGAGGGCTACCGCTGCACCGCCTGCTTTGCCGACAGCTGTTATATTTTTAAAGACGGCGACAATTACGGTCTGCTTTCTTTAAACGGAGATATCCTTATCCCTGCCGAGGGGATAAAGCGCATAAGCGCGTCCGGCGCGGATCTGCTGCAGATCCGCTACGACGATTCGTCCACCGATTATTTTCGCATATATCCCGACGGCACGGGGGAATTTGTCACGGTGGAGGAATTTTCCGACAGCCGTATCTCGTTTTTCAAGCACCCCTCCGCCGCCGACCCCTCGCAGGAGGTCTACACTCTTCAGCTTGACGGAATGGATATCTACGACACGGAATTTTCCTCGGCTCAAAAGGCGGATATCCTTTCGCTCGACACCTCAAAGACCTTTGAAGCGGTATACAAGGTGACCGCCGGAAAAAATTACTATTATATCGCCTTCGACCGCCTTTATAATTTCACGGTGTTCGGCGCGGAATACGCCTTTATTTCCCTGAAGATCGGCGGAACGTATGCCGAATGCTACGTCTTAGACCCCGACGACTACAGCGAGCTGGAAACACTGCTTTCCTCCTTCGGAAGAGAAGCTGACGCTTCCGCGCCGTCAAAGGACGCCAACGAGGATTACATTCAGATAACGATGGGTCTGTCCGACGGAAGGCTGCGCGTTTACACGATCTCAGCGGACGGCTACTGCCTGACCGACGACCGCTCGAGCGACAGCGAACCGAGCAACAAATATTTCACCGTAATGGATCCCGAAACGTTTATAGATCTTATAAACTGGGTGGACGGCGAGCTCAGCGGAGAATATGTAAAGCAATGATACAAATAAAAAAGCGTCTGCGGCTTTTGTCTCGCAGACGTTTTTTGCTTTATCAGTCGAATTTTATTTTTTTAAGGATCTCAAGCAGCGTATTTTCCCGCAGGCTGACCTGCTCGAGCGGCTTTTGTTCGGCGGTGTAGTAGGCTTTGCCGCCGTTTGAAAAGACCACGAGGCATTCGTCGTCCGAGAACATATGCTCTATCTTGTCGATATCGCTTTTTGCTTCAAACATAAATATCGGATACTGCTGACTTCTTACCGTTTCGGCTTTATAGTCGAAAACCAGCTTCTGCGCCGCCTTGTCGACAGTCGGCGGGGCGTAAAGTATCGCAGCGACAGCTCCTGTTTCCGCAAGACGGTCGGTTATGCTGTTTGAAAGTATCTCGTTTAAATTCTCCGGCTTGTATTCATAGTGTACAACGGTAATGCAGCCCTGCTCGCGCATAGCTCTTACGGCTTCAAGACAGGCGTCGGTAACGCCGTCAAATCTCACCGAAGTAACGAGATTGTCAAGCTCGCTCGTGCGGCTTATGACCTCGCGCGTAAGCTTTTTCGGGTTTACGAAAAACACAAAGGCGCAGTCGGCAAATTCCTCCGCCATATCGAGAAGCTGAGAATAATTATCCCCCGAACAGATGACCACATAAATATATATCCCGAGCTGCATTCCCTGTCTTACGGTGTCGGCGATGTCGGAGACCTTTAGCGCGTCGCTGTCGGAGCTTACGAAAAACGCAAGCAGAAATGGTATGTGGCAGCCGTATTCGGCTTCGCTCTCGCGCAGGATCCGCGCGCCCATCGTGCAGCCGTTAAAGCCGAAATTTATCCCGTAATTTGCAAGCTTGTCATGATCTATTTCGTTTACGATATTTTCCGCAAGCCGATAATAGGCGCTGTTCTCGCTCGAAAGATAGGTGCGCGTTACCTCTAAAAATCCGCGCTGATTGCACCCGTCGGCGAATTGAAGCCCGAGATCTACAAGATTTCTCACACTTCTTTTAGGATCGCGCTGAATATCGGCAAGCGATTTTTTTATGGTAGCCCTTAACAAAGCCTTTGTTATCTTATCGTTATTAAAACCAAAATCCAAGCGTTAAGCCCCCTTTGTTAGAAGTTAGAGGTAAGAGATCATAGATTAAAATTTGAGCTGACCTCTAAATAACTATTTTACCACGGTTTATATTTTTTTGCAAACATATTTTTTAAATTTATTATATCTTTTTTGAGAATTTATAAGTTAATTTTAACGCTGCTGCCGCCGTTCTTGTTTTTTGTAACGACTATCTGCTTTTCAATGCGGTTTTTCAGCTGCGCTACATGGGAGATGACCCCGACGCTCCTGTGCGCTCCCGCGAGGGAAGCAAGCGATGCGACCGCCTGCTCTATCGAATTATCGTCGAGCGTTCCGAAGCCCTCGTCTATAAACATCGCTTCTATCCTTACCCCGCCAGCCGAGGACTGTATCTCGTCTGACAAGCCCAGCGCGAGCGACAGCGAGGCCTTGAAGGATTCGCCGCCCGAAAGACTGTTTACGCTCCTTACGGTGGCGTTGTAATGGTCTGTCACGTCAAGCTCCAGTCCGCTTTGCGAACGGTTGTTTTCCGCGCCCTCTCTCCGCTTCAGCTCATACTGTCCGTCCGTCATCATCATAAACCGCGTGTTCGCCCGCGCCGTAACGCGGTCAAAGTACGCCGCTTGAACGAAGGTCTCGAGCATTATTTTTTCCTGCCCCGAAAGCGCGCCGTTTGAAACGTCGCTCAAATTTTTTACCATCATATATTTTTCTTCGGCGTTCTCGGCGCGCCTTATCGCTTCATTAAGCTCTTTCAGCGTTCTGACGTTTGAAAGGATCCTGCCGTTAAGCTCAAATCTTTTATCGCTCAGTTTATTTTTTTCTTCAAGCGTTTTATCGCGGTCCTTAATAAGCTCGCCCTTGTCGGAAATTTCCATGAGCGCAAGCTGTTTTTCAAGCTGCTCCGCCGCCGCTTCAAGCGCGCCGACCCGAGCATTGTACTTTGCCGACTCGTCCGCCGCCCTTTCGTAAGCCCGCTTTATTTCCTCCTCGGAGGTTTTTAATTCCGCTATCCTCTTTTCGGCGGCTTCTTGATTTAAAAATTTAAGCCCGCTCCTTTGCTCCTCAAGCCGCGCCCTTAACGTCTCCAAGCGGCTCCTTGTCTCATTGAGAGAGCTTTGCGCCTGTTCGGACTTTTGCGCCGCCGCGTTGGAACGCTCCTCAAGCTCCTTTGCTGACGCCCTCAGCCTTTCGCGCTTTTCTATCGCCCGCTCCTCGGCTTTTAACGCTTCACTAATATTTGCCGCTTCACGCTTCACCGCGTTTTGCCGCTCATTCGCCTGTTCCCTGCTTTTTATATCGAGCGCGTTTGCCGCCTGTTCGGTCTGTGTATTCAGCGTTTCAAACGAAGCGCTGAGCGCGGCGCATTTTTCGCTTTTTTCTATAGCCCCCACTCTCTGCGCTTCAAAGCGTGCTTTCAATTGCTTCAAGGTATCTTCATCAGGCGCGCCCCGCGGCATTTCGGCGGGCTTAGGGTGCTCTGACGACCCGCACACCGGGCAGGGCTTGCCGTCCTCAAGCGTTTTAGCTAACACCCCCGCCCGCGCGTCAAAATACAGTCTCTGCGCCGCGTCAAATTCCCTGCCGGCTTTTTCGGAGATCTCATAATCGCGCAGATACTCGCCCCGCGCTTTTTCAAGCGCAGTATGCAGCTTGTCAAGCTCGCTGTAAAGCAGGATAAGCTTTTCAAGCTCTCCGAGAATGCCTTCGGCTTTTTGCAGCGCGCCGGCAAGCCTTTCGCGGTTTTCTCCGGCGTTTGACAGCCGCTCCGTCTCCTCGTTGATCCTACCGCGTTTTTCCTCTAAGTCCTTTAATACCGCATTGCTTTCTTCAAGCTCTTTTCGCGCTTTTTCGTACTGTGTTTTTTCCCGAGCGGCATTTTTTTCAAGCTCGCCCAGCGCGCCGTACTGCGGCAAAACCGCTTCAAGCTCTATCCGTTCGCGCATAAGCTTGTCCGCAAGCGGCAGCCTTGCCTGCCGTTCCTCAAGCTCTTTAACAGCCGCCCGAAGCTTTATCCGCGCCGCCGCTAAGTTGGTTTTGGTCTCCTCAAGAGACCTCTGCGCGTTCTCATAAGCCTGCGCCCTTCCGAGAGCGGCGTTTATTTTTTCCAAATTTTCCTCCCGCTCCTTCAGCGCGGTCTCGACCTCGCCGAGAATTTTTTCATCGCGCTCGTTCATCGCTTCAAGCGCGCTTACCGCTTCACGCATCGAGCTTTGAGAAAGCCCCGCGTTGGAGATGATCTCAAAAAACTCATCGTCCTCATCGCAGATTATCCCGTCAAGCAGCCTGTCAAGCAAGCCTGCCGCGCCGTCCCGTTCGGCTTTGGCTTCGCTCGTTTTGTCCTTAAGCTTTTTTTGAAGCGAGGAAAAAAGCTGCGTTTTAAATATCTGCCGAAAAATATTTCGGCGTTCCTCCGTAGAAGCCCGCAGCAGCTTCAAAAAATCCCCCTGCGCTATCATCGCTATCTGCATAAACCGTTCGCGGTCGATGCCTAACAGCTCGTTTATCTCTTTATTGACGTTATTTATCCCCGAAACGATCCTGCCGTTTTCATATGTAAGCTCGGCGGACGCGGTTTCTTTTTTTAAGCCCCCGCCGCGTTTTTTAGCCCTCAGATACTCCGGCGAACGCCGTACCCTGTACACCCTTCCGTCATAGTCGAACACAAGCTCCGCGAAGGTCGGCGTATCGGTGTCGGCGTATTTTGAGCGCAGCATATTAGACGTGCGGGAAAGTGAGCTTGCCGTGCCGAAAAGCGCGAAGGTTATCGCGTCAAAAATAGTGGTCTTGCCCGCGCCGGTGTCGCCGGTTATAAGATATATCCCGTCAAGCCTGTTAAAATCTATCACCGTTTGTTTAGCATACGGTCCGAACGCGGACATTGTAAGCGTTATCGGTCTCATCTAAGCTTCCTCCATGACTTCTTCTATAAGCGCGCTGATAAACGCGCCCTCCTTATCGCCAAGCTCTCTGCCCGTCTGCATTTTAAAAAACTCGCCGAACAGCTCCCGCGGCGTTTTGCTTACGCCGTCGTCTGTACGCATATCAAAGCTCATTCTCGTGCGGGTGTTGTCGTAGCTTAATTTCAAAAGCCTGCGGTAGATAACCGAAAGTCTCGCGGCGGCTTCGGGAATATCCTCCTCATCGGTCAGGGTTATATGCAAAAACGCATCGCGCAGGTCGGTGTTTTCATAATAGCTTTTAGCCGTAAGCTCCTCATAGCTGCCTTTTATCCGCTTCATATCGTGCAGCGGCTCCAATATAACGCTTTTGAGCGCGAGACTGCCCTTTTCCTTAAGCTCGACGATATCGAGACTGCGCGGCTTGTCGGCTTCCGCAAAGGAATACTTTAACGGCGTGCCGCAGTAGCGTATTTTGTCACTTCCGCAAAACTGCGCCGAATGAAGATGCCCGAGGGCGGTATAATCGAACGGCTCAAACACCGAAGCGTCAACGCCGTCCGTTCCGCCGACGCTCACCTCCTCCGAATCGCTTCTTAACGCTCCGATAACGAACTGATGGGTAACGAGAACGCTCCTCCGCGACGGGTCTATATCCATATCATCAATGATCCTCTGCAAAGCCTTAGTATAGCTCGTAATGCTCATATCCTCATAGTAATTTCTCACCGTACTCGGGCGGACGAACGGCAGCAGAAAAATATCGGCTTTGCCGTACTCGTCCTCTAAGGTTATCGGTGTAACCTTACCGTCGAAGCTGCCGCGCATATAGATACCGTCACGGTCCATTATCCGCGAGGCAAAGGAAGTCCTTTCGGGCGAATCGTGGTTGCCGCTTATCGCAAAGACCTTAACGCTTTCCCTGCAAAGCGCATACAAAAAATCATCGAAAAGCGTCACCGCCTCCGCAGGCGGCACAGGCTTGTCGTAAATATCCCCCGCGATGATAACACCGTCGGGCTTTTGAGAAAGAATAATACCGAGAATTTTATTTAGAATAAATTTTTGCTCATCGAGCATAGAGTATTCGTTCACCCTTTTGCCGAGGTGAAGATCGGACAGATGTATAAGCTTCAAATTTTTTCACGCTCCCAAAAAACAGACCTTACCTTCTAAGAATAGCATATTTGCCGAAAAAAATCAAGCGGACAATTGACAGTTTGTGAATTTTGTGGTATAATTTTTTTAACCTGTTACGAAAGTGTGGAGAACCGAAAATGAAAATAAAAGTGAACGTAAAAAAGCTGTCGAAGAAGATCTCGTCGGTCGAACCGGCGGAGCTTGAATTAGACCGCGCTCCAAAAACCGCGCGTGAGCTTATCATCGCTTCGGTCGATGCCTGCGTAAAGCAGTACAATGACCGCATAAAGCGCACCGAGAGCGGGCTTGCGCCGATAACGCGCGAACAGGAGGAGGGCATGGAACGCGCAGGAAAAATAGCGTTCGGGCTGACCTTTTCCGACAAAAAAGCCGACCGTATCGAAGCCGAGCAGACCGCGCTCCAAGCCTTCCGCGACGGACTTTTCAGAATGTTTATCGGCAGCGAGGAATTGACCGATGAAAATACTCCTCTGAGCCTTGACGAAAACAGCGAGGTGACGTTTATTCGTCTTACTATGCTTGCCGGAAGAATGTGGTAAAAACAGAAAGGAGATTTTTTAAAAATGTTTGACCCGAAACAGCAAGCCGTTTACAAGCAGCAGACAGCGGAAATACTTGAAAAGCAGCGCGCCGCGCAGTACGCGCTGCCCGAGGAGGTAAAGTACTATACCAACTATTCAAGAGATCTCCAAATCAAACTAAAGCCCGGCGAAACGCTCGGAGAATTTTCCAAGAAAAATCTCAGCGCGCTTTTCAAAGGCTACATAAAGCCGCAGTACAAGCAGGCGTTCATATGGGCGGCGGATAACGTCGGCAGCTGGCAGTATTCGATGAGCTATTACAGACGCTCCTACCGCTCGTCCGACCACGGCGTTTACGGCGACGTTCTGTTAAATATCGTGCGCAGCTTTGCCGACCTGAGCTTTTTTGAAAGCCCGCTCGAAGCGCTGATAACAGGCAATGTCAAGGACTACGAAGCCTACAGGCTGTCAGACTCCACCTCCTATTATTCCCCGGGAGGGTTTGAATACCTGCTCGCCTATGAGCTTGACAGAAATAATCAAGCCGTGCTCGAAGCGGTAAAGACCGCGATATACGGCGAGTCAACGATAATAACGCGCGACCTTATCCGCGGCATTTTAAGAAGCAAAAACGAACAAGCTCACAAGGCTCTCGGCGACCTGCTTTTGGCAGCTCGATTGCAGGAGGGCTTGCGCCAGTCTGTCTGCGAAAACGCCGACTGCGGCACTGTCGAGGGATTTTTGTACATTCTCGATGTGATATATAAAAACGACCTTATCCGCTTTTCCTCGGTAAAGCGTTCGGTGGCGACATGGTGCGGTCTTTACGACACGCCGGATAATGCCGACAGGATATTGAAAAAGATCTTGGAGCTTATGGTAAAAGCTCTCGAGAGCGAAGAGACCCGCGGCAGCCTGCTTAAAAGCGAGGACGCTATAGAAATATACATCGCCCTCTGGGCATACGCAGCCTTTGACGTGCATGACGCTATGGAGCAGGTCAAGGCGTTGGTGCAAAACGGTTCGCACCATCAGCGGATAACTGCGGGCGTTTTTGCCGACAGCATTGATAACGCTTACTTTGAAAACGAATGCGCAAAATTCGCGCTGAAAAATTTTGCCGATGAGCTTGACACCGCTGCGGTGTTCGTCCCGCTCCTTGCGCCGAACGCCAACAGGCGTATCTACAGCTGTCTCCACCCGAAAAAGGACGCCCGTTACGGCGAAAAAAATTGGGTAAACGCTCACGCCTACGCCGATATGAGCGGACTTTTTGACGAAACGGAGGCAAGAGAATTTTTTGAGATCTTAAAGAAGCTCAAAGGCGCGATACCTAAAAAAGAGCTGACATTTTCTCCCTGCGTTTTCCCGTGGAACAGTGCGGCGCTTAAAAAAGATAATATTACCGAAAAAATGGTCTTTCTCGCAAGCGCGCTTCACGATAACGACCTTATGGACGAGATGTGCGGATATTTGAGCGACATGACCGACGACCGCCCACAGGCTCTCGCGTTGCTCACCCGCTGTCCCAATACGCCGACGCAGAAAAAAACGGCTGTAGCCGCCATAGCCGACCGCGAGACCTATACCGCCAAACAGGCGTTTTCGATAGTCGAGGAAACGGTAGAGCTTGACGAGGAAAACTATCGGCAGCTGGAGGGAATGTTAAAATACAAATCGGCGAATATACGAAAGAACGCTATCGCCCTGCTTGCAAAGCAGGACGACGAGGGCTTGCTGAAAACCTGCCGCACGCTGCTTAATGACAAGACGAGCGAAAAGCGCACCGGCGGACTGGATATCGCTTTGCAGATAAAAAACGATGAAGCAAAGTCCGAGCTTTTTGAAAAGCTCAGAGGAGACATAGAGCGTATGCCGCGCGGCGTCTCCAAGGAGGATATCTTGATTGAACAGCTCCTTGAAAGCTACCCGCAAAAGCCGCAGGAGGGCTTCGGGCTTTATAAGGACATAGAAGAACCTCTGCCCGCTGTAGACAAGACTTATGTTGAAGAATGCCGAAGGCTTTTCGGAGAGGTGTTCCCATACGGTATTTACGGCGGCAAAAGGTTAGGTCTTATCAAAAAGCGTCCCTATATAAAAATGATCGAAAAGCTCGATGAATATATTGAAGCAAACAAGGACAAAGAGTATACCGCCTATAACGGCGAGACCGCGCTTCTCGGGAATTTGCCGAATACCTATCACTCGATGACAAGCGGCTATAATATAGTTTTACCCGAGCTTTGGCTCAAATTCTACGATGAAGAAATAAAGGACATCAATACGCTTTTTGCGATGAAGATAAAGCTGAAAGCGAGCAATGATAACAGCGATATACAAAAGCACGGCAATGCGGTAGCCGACAAGCTTTTCGGCGCGGGCTTTTCAGAGCCTGTACCGCTCAAATATGAAAGCATAGTAAAAGCGGTGATAAATACGCTTTGTTGGGCAGAAAGCAAGACTGACGACACGAGCAAGGGCATAGGAAAGCTGCCGAGGGAATTTATACAGAAAATGGGTACGGCGGTGCTGAGCTACTTAAACGACCTGCCCGACGACAAGCTTTTTGTAAAAGCGGCAAAGAGTCAAAACGACGATGAAAAGACTTGGAAAAGCTGTGTGCTCTGCCACTGCCAGATAATAAGCGTTCTATCTCCCATGACGACAAGAGAATATGAAAACATAAGAACAAATTTCCCGCTGCGCTATGCGTTGTTTGAGAGAATAAACGGCAATGACGTGATATTGGACCGCTACGGCGCTGCCGCCGTCTACAGTCCCGACCTGCCCGATATACACATATACGACATGATCCGCGCAGCCGCTTTCGGAGCTGTCAGCGACAATACGCTTTATAAATGGATATTTTCCAAAAGAAAGGAAAAAAGACGTTCCTATTACTATTACGCGCGGACGGGGTTCGACAATGTTCTTTCCTGCATTACAAACGCAATTATCCTGGTGCGCGAAAGGAACGAACAAAGGTCCTCGCGCATAAACGGCAGATACGCCGTAATAAACGTCTCCCGCGCACTGCTCGGAAAAGAGCCTGACGAAGCCTACAGCGATGAGGACATAAAGGTTTTGCAAAAGACCGAGGAAATTTATGACAATTTAATAAACGTCATACTCGACACCGAATTAAAGCGCGGCGACAGTGAGACGGAGTTTTCTCCGTATATCCACA
>CANQCJ010000037.1 GCA_947589205.1 uncultured Ruminococcus sp.
GGGCTTACCCTTGATAAGCTCGGTCGCCATTGAGGAGGTCGCGACAGCCGCGCCGCAGCCGAAGGTCTTGAATTTGCAGTCGGTAATGATACCGTTGTCGATCTTCAGGTACATTTTCATTATATCGCCGCATTTAGCGTTACCTACCTCGCCAACGCCGTCCGCGTTCTCGATCTCTCCCACGTTTCTGGGATTTGCAAAATGATCCATTACTTTTTCACTGTAAATCATTCTTCTTACTCCTTTTGTATGATTTTATATACTTATAATTTTTTATTTTAGTCGCTTGTGGAGGGGGTTCTTGCGCAAAAATCGCTCACGCTCGAATCGCTGTCGATTTTTACTGCCGCATTAGTGGGTTGTGCTCGAATCGCTGTCGATTTTTACTGCCGCATTAGTGGGTTGTACTCGAATCGCTGTCGCTCTCTCGCACAATTTAAATCGGCTTTGATTTTGGGTTCACTGGCTGTTTGTTTGATTTTTTTGATTTTCTCTTAAAACCACGTTGTTTTTGGAAAGCCGATTTAAAAACTACATTTTTATTCTTCTATTACGTTTTCTTGTTGGCAGGTCTGTACTCCGAAATTGGGGCGCTGCCCCAAGCCCCGCAAAAGAAACCTCTTTTAGAGAAGAGGTTTCTCTTGACTCTTCCAGAAACCTTTTAGTTCGCCCTACGTTATCGGTTAGGAAACACTGTACCGAAACTGCTATGTGCGCAGCACGAGCAGCTACTGTATACCCTCTTCCTTGCAAATGCGTTCCCATAACGGCGACATCGCCCTTAGCCTCTCAACGACCTTCGGCACGGTCGCAATGATGTAGTCGGCGTCCTCGTCGGTGAGATCCTCCTCAAAGGATAAACGCAGACTTCCGTGTGCGACCTCATGCGGCAGACCTATCGCGAGCAGAACGTGCGACGGATCGAGCGAACCGGACGTGCAGGCTGAACCGGACGAAGCGGCAATGCCGTTCATATCGAGCATGAGCAGGAGACTTTCGCCCTCTACGCCGCGAATGGAGATGTTGATGTTTCCGGCGAGACGCTCGGTCGGGTGACCGTTAAGGCGGGTCTCGGGGATTTTCAGCAGCTCTTGAATGATCCTGTCGCGCTTTTGAGCGGTGATCCTGTTCTTGCCCTCAATGCTCGCGCAGGCGTCTCTCATTGCCTGAGCAAGACCGACGATACCGGGAACGTTTTCCGTACCCGCGCGCCGACCGCGTTCCTGTGCGCCGCCCGCGATAAGGTTCGGCAGAACGATACCCGTCCTGATGTACAGCGCGCCGATACCCTTGGGCGCGTGCAGCTTGTGACCCGACAGCGAGAGCATATCAATGTTCATAGCCTTAACGTCGATATCCACATGACCTACCGCCTGAACGGCGTCGGTGTGAAAGGGTATTTTTTTCTCCTTGCAAATTTTGCCGATCTCTGCGATGGGCATGATAGTGCCGATCTCGTTGTTGGCGAACATAACGGTAACGAGGCAGGTGTCCTCGCGTATGGCGTTTTCCACCTGCTGTGCGGAAACTCGTCCGAACTCGTCCACCGGGAGGTAGGTGACCTCAAAGCCGTGTTTTTCGAGATATTCGCAGGTATGCAGAACGGCGTGATGCTCTACGGCGGTGGTTATGATGTGTTTTTTGCCCTTTTTCGCGCCAAGCTCCGCCGCGCCCTTTATCGCCCAGTTGTCCGACTCGCTTCCGCCGGCGGTAAAATATATCTCGTTGACCTTAGCCCCGAGTGCGTTCGCGACTGCCTCGCGCGAAGCGAGAACTGTCTTAGCCGCGTCCATGCCGAGCTTGTAGATACTCGAAGCGTTGCCATAGCGTCGAGAACGCTCTGCGACACACGGGTAGTCGCGGCGTTGTCGGCGTAAATAAACCTTTTTTCCATTTTTTTCATAGATCCTTTCGATAAAAATTGCTTGATAAGTATATTATATACCTTATGAGTAGGAATTTCAATAGCTGACATTGATTATTAAGAATTATTTAATATTGGCGTAAAATTACGGCTGCTGTATCACATTAGCGGCGGGGGTACTGCCTTTTGTGTTTTTCAGCCGTTTTTCGTACTGCCTTAAAGACCGCTCCGACAGCCGTTATCGTTACCGCGCCGATAAAGCAGCCGAGCGAGTTTAAAATAAGGTCGTCCGTCTGAAATTCCCCAAGGTGAGTTTTGAGCTGAGTTATCTCGATAAAAAGCGTCAGTGCGATGCCGAAGAGGGTAGTTTTGAGCACGGCGTGTTTTTTTAGCAGCACCGGCATGAACCAGCCTATAGGCATAAGCAGGAAAAGATTCAGCAGCTCGTAGTAAAACTGATATTCGTTTTCCTGCTCAAACAGGTATTTGTAAATATTTATCTCGAGCGTGCAGCGTTCATACGGCACAGGCTCGCGCATAAGCAGCGTCGTGACGAGGACGTTGTAAACGTAGGCATAGAGCAGCATAACGCCCGCAAGCTTGAATTTCCTTGCCCCGCAAAGCGCGGCGACGGCGAAAACGATCCCGAACGACAGCGCGAACCAGACCGCGATCTGCGCGTTCCAATGCGGGGAGGTATCCGAAAAGACTTGTAAAAAGCTATCCAATTGTTATTATCTCCTGTTTTTCCGATTTCTAAGATCTAACACTTAATCATTATAGCACATCGAAAGCGAAAAGTCAAGGAAAATTAAGGATTTTCACCAATTCTGCACTTACCCGTCAAGAAACGGTATTTCGTTCGGGTCAAGCTCCGCCGCCATTTTCGCCCAATCCGACAGGTCATAGGACGGCTCTGCTTTGCTGAGATCCTTTTCTATCCATGACTTTATCGGCTCAAATCCGTTTGAAGGCTGCTTTTTCTTGGAAAAAAGCCACTTATCATACTTAGAGATATATTTTTCGACGACAGACGACGACGACATTGAAACAAGCGTTCGATATTCCTCGCTGCTAAGAAGCGCAAGATGATGCTTCCCGAACGCGCGTTCTTCTTCTTCATCTAACTCTAACTCTTTCTCTATATCTATATCTTCTTCTTTCTCTTTCTCTTTCTCTGTGTAACAATGTTCGTCCGCTTGTGAACAATGTTTGTCCGAATGCGAAGAATTTTTACGAGCTTCAGCCTTTTCGACAGCTTTCCCCCTATTATCAGCCTGCGGGCATTGCTCTTTTGCCTGTGAACTTTTTTTGTCCAAACGCGAAGAATTTTTACGCGTTTCAGCCTTTTCGACAGTACCTGACGATTTTCCCTTTCGCTTATTGCGCATACGCTGAGCGGCGGCGGTCTCGCTTCCGGTCATTTCCGAAAGATCCGTCATGACCACTCCGTCCTCAAACACCTCGACCTGTCCGAAGCGTTCAAGAAAATCCAATGCGGACTGCACGAGCTGCGCGTCCTCGTTTATCGTCATGGCGATCTCCTCTGCCGCTGTCGGCAGCATTCCGATAAAGGGAAGCTTACCGCCGCTTTTCAGCGACCGCAGCAGCATTTTCTGATAGATAAGCACCAGATCGCTCCCGTGCTCCTGCCGCCGCAGTCCGAGCATGATATTTTCATCGAAAAAATCCTCGTTGAGCTTTAACCAATAAAATCTTTTGTCTGCCATGTTCGAGCCCCTTTCAAATTTTCGGGTCTTTTGCAAAAGACCCCCTCTATAAATAGCGTTATTGCGGGGTTTTTTTGCATTTGTCCGTGCAACCTTGAACGAAATTTGTTTTGATTAAATTATTTTTTGTAGGGGTGAACAAATCGGGCGGGAGGAATTGGTCAATTTTATATAAGGTCTTTAAGCTAAAGTGCCGCAGCCGTCTGAACAAAATTCAGACCTGCGCCTCCTGCGGACCGCCCGAACTTCGTTCGGGCTAAAAAAATTTGTTTTCCCTCTTGACAAATCATTTCCACTATGCTATAATATTTGTATATTTCCGCGTTAGTAATTTTTTATGAGGGAAGGAAAGAATTATGACCGAGCTTGAAAGGATCGAACAGGCGGAGGAATATTTTAACCGCTATTATCAAATGGAAAACGCGATAACTCAAAATAGGGAAAACGAGGAATATCTCAGAACATATATTCACGACGAGGAATACGTTATCAAAAACTTCGACCTCGCCAAAAAGCGCGCTACCGGCGTCGGCATAGCGGCGGGTATCGGATTGGTGTTGTTTTTGCTGCTCTGGCTGATAACCGGTTCGCTGATAGTGGGTATCGTGCTCGGAGCTTTCGGCTTGCTCGGTTTTTCCGTGTTCGCCGTCTGCTTGCAGCATTACCGCCTTGACGAAGCTAAAAAGCAGCAGGTCGAGGTCAATCAGGGCATCAATGAGCAGATAGAGATACTGAAAGCCCGCGAGCCGCAGCTTATCCGCACCAAGGACGACTATTACAAGGGTCTCGAAAAGCGTATAGATTTCATGTCGCTCAACGATATGAAGTATATCGGCGAGATGAAAAAGTGGGTGCAGAGCGGCGAAGCGCAGACGGCTGAGGACGCGGCGGCTATGCTCGAACAGAAAATGCTTATGGAGCAGTTCAACTCTATCATGAAAAGCAGCGAAATGCCCGTCAAGACCTACACCGACGAGGAAAACAAGGAACGCTTCGGCGACCCGCTGGAATTTCTCAAAAAGAAGAAAAAATTCCCGTTCGGGTTCGGAAAGAAGAAAAAAGAAAAATAATTTTTTTTTAGTTCGCGACCACGCTCCGTACCGTCGCTCCGTTGACAAAGGTACAGCTGCTGTGGTCGCGGTTTTTTTAGCCCGCGGAGGCGCTCCGTGCCGTCGCTCGGATTGTCGGGCGTTCGATTTCATTGGTCGCGTCTTTTTAATATTCGGATTTATTAAGTTTTCGCTCCCTGCGTTGCGGTACTTTATGTTGTCCGGTGATGAGCGCAAGCTAAAACGGTTCTGCTCGCTCGGATTGTCGGGCGTTCGATTTCATTGGTCGCGTCTTATTAATATTCGGGTTTAGTAGGTTTTCGCTCCCTGCGCTGCGGTACTTTAATTTCGCGAAGCTCTCACCTCTTACCTCTGACCTCTAACCTCTAACAGTGCCTGTCATTATTTGTCCGCTCAAAACATATAAATAGAATAACATTTCTAAAGAACGGAGAAGATAACATGAGAAAATTAAAAATTCGCGCGGTGTGCGCCGCTCTCGCCGCCTGCACGCTGCTGAGCGGGTGCGCCGAAAAGGTCATGCAGACCGCGCTTACGCTCGATAACGCGCCGTTCAAGCCGTCTGTCGTTATAGACGCAGGACACGGCGGAGCGGACGGCGGGGGAGTTTCCGTAAACGGCGTGCCGGAAAAAGGGATAAATCTCAACATCGCGCTCACGCTGTCGGATATGCTGACGCTTTTCGGATACGACACCAGGCTGACGCGGACGGAGGATATTTCTATCCATGACGAGGGCGTAGAGGGCTTGCGGGCGCAGAAGCTGTCGGATATGGAAAACCGTCTCGCGATATTCAACACCCCCGATTCGGTCTGCGTTTCCATTCACCAGAACCGCTTTACCGATCCGCAATTCTCGGGAGCACAAATGTTCTATTATCGTGACAGCTCTGATAGCGCGCAGCTTGCCGAGAGCCTGCGGGCGAGGATATGCGGCTACTTGCAGCCGGAAAATCAGCGGGAGACCAAGCCGATGGACGATGAGCTTTATCTGCTCTGCAACTGCGAAAACCCCGCCGTCATGGCGGAATGCGGGTTTATCTCCAATCCCGAGGAAGCCGCCCTGCTCGAACAAGCTCCCTACCAACGTCAAATGGCTTTCGCGCTTATGACGGGGATAAACGATTATCATATAGAAACAGGGAGATTAGTCGAGAAAACGGAAGAAAATTAAAGAGAGTCGGAGATATTTTTCTTAAAGTCAACAGAACCCGCTTGACGTTCACTTGAACCTGTGATATAATATTATCAGCGCGTAAAAAAGTCAGATGAACTTGACAAAGCGTCAGAAGAACGCTTGCGCGGAATGGCAAATACACAGGGGGTGACAAAAATGCCGATGACGCTGCCGGGGACGGCGATACCGTTTGACGAACGCGCGGGGAACAGCACGTTCGCGCTCATCTCGCCGATAATCACCGCGACGGGCGGATTGTCGCTGTCGCAGCTGTCGCAGCTTACGGGGCTGGAAAGCTCGACTATACAAAATTGGATAAAGCGCGGGTGGGCGGCGCCGAGCGTCGGGAAAAAGTACGGAGAGCGTTCGGTCGTAAGGATATTGCTGATAAATATTTTAAAAAGCGCGCTAAGGCTCGAGGACATCGCGCGGCTGATGGAGTATGTAAACGGCGAGGTCATGAACACCGAGGACGATATTCTTCACGATACCCCGCTTTACGATCTGCTCTGCTCGATAATTTATCAAGCCGAGAAAAAACGTTTGTTCTATCCTGAGGAGCTTAGAGCCGCGATAAAAGAAAAGCTCCCGGAGGAGCTGGGAGAGAGCGAGCGAAGCGTTTTGGAAAACGCGCTGCTTATAATGACGCAGGCTTCGCTTGCGGGCTTTTACCGCGCAAGCGCAGAACGCGAGTTTTCGGAACTGGAATTAAACAGCAAAGGAAATAACGGAAAGGAAGTTAGTAAAAAATGTCAAAAATAATAGATGTAAGGGATAAAAAAGCTTCGCGCCTCGCCGTTACCCTCGGCGTGCTTGCGATAGTTATTGTGTTATTCGTGCTGTCGCTTGCGATAGTGCCGGCGGGCTCTACCGGAGTTATCACGACCTTCGGACAGGTCGCGGACTATACCTATTCGGAGGGCTTTCACCTTAAAATACCGATAGCGCAGGAGCTGGTCGTGGTCTCCAACAAGATAGAGGTCTACGAAGCGGATTCGAGCGCGGTGTCCAAGGATTTGCAGACGGTAAATTCCAAGATCGCGGTAAACTTCCGCGTAAGAGCCGACAGCTCGGCTTCTATCTATCAGAACATCGGTCCCGATTACAAGACGGTAATTTTAATGCCCGCCGTGCAGGAATCCATGAAGGCGGTCAGCGCGAAATACACTGCCGAGGAGCTTATAAGCGAGCGCAACAGGGTCGGCGAGGAGATAAAGGAACAGCTCACCGCAAAGGTCGCCGATTACGGTATACAGGTGGAAAAATTCAATATTGTGAATTTTGAATTTACCGCGGAATTTAACAACGCTATCGAGCAGAAGCAGGTAGCCGAGCAGAACAAGCTGCGCGCCGAGACGGAAAAGGAGCAGAAGAAAATTGAAGCCGAAGCCGAAGCTCAAAAGGTCAAAATAGCCGCCGAGGCTAAAGCCGAAGCGATAAAGACCGAAGCGGAGGCTCAAGCCGAAGCCAACCAAAAGCTGAGCGAATCGCTCTCACAGCGTCTCGTTGACTATCAGACGATAGAAAAATGGAACGGCGAGCTGCCCAAGGTCGCTTCGGACGCCAATCCGCTTATAGCGTTGGACTTAGAGAAAGATAATGCAGAGGGAGAAGCTGCGGCAGAATAATATAGAATTAAGTCCGAGCGCAGGCATCGGACTTTTTTTGCGTTCTTTGTAACAAAAAAACTATTGACAGATCCCATATAACGTGCTATAATATAATTTGCACGATAAATTTGATAGAAAAGGAATGAATGAAAAATGAAATTATTGAAAAGATTGGCAATGGCTATGCTTTCCGCCGCGCTTGCCTGTACGGCGTTTACCGGCTGTCCGGATAAGTCGCTTGAGGAGCAGAGCGCGCCGGATAATGAGAGCACGACGCTGGAGTTTTCCGAAGCGGGCAGCGAGACCGTTACGGCTACAGATAAGGTCAAGATGGATATTTCCATCGGCGGAGAGGACGCGGGCAGCATCGTTATAACGCTTTACCCCGATAAAGCTCCGATAACCTGCGAGAATTTCAAGAAGCTTGTGAGCGAGGGATTTTATGACGGGCTGACCTTTCATAGAGTTGTAGACGGCTTTATGGCGCAGGGCGGCGACCCGAACGGCGACGGCACGGGCGGTTCTTCGGAAACGATAAAGGGCGAATTTTCCTCAAACGGCGTGGAAAACGATCTTTCCCATCAGCGCGGTATAGTTTCGATGGCAAGAGCTATGGATCCCGACAGCGCGTCCTCGCAGTTTTTCATCTGCTACGGCGACTGCTCGTCGCTTGACGGCAGCTATGCGGCTTTCGGCGAGGTGACCGAGGGCATGGAGGTAGTCGACAGCTTTCTCGATGTTGAGCGCACGATGAATTCAAGCGGAGAAATGGCAGTGCCGACAAAGCCTATCGTTATCGAAAAGGCGCAAATGACTGAATAATTACAAACGCAACGGAGCGGCTTGTTAAAAGAACACGAGCCGCTTTTTTTGTTATGAGGTGTTGAAAATGGATAATCAAGAGCTTGCCGAAGCGATAGAGCGCGCTGTCAATGTGCCCTTCAGCGTGCATATTTTAGATTCGGTCGATTCGACGAACACGCGGCTAAAGCAGCTTGCGGCGAACGGCGCGCCCGACGGGTATGTGCTTATCGCCAAGACCCAGACCGCCGGCAGGGGGAGAATGGGCAGAAGCTTTGTTTCGCCCAAAAGCGGGCTTTATCTGTCGCTGCTGCTAAGACCGAAAGGCGCAGCGCAGGAGAGCCTGTTCTGCACGACAGCGGCAGCCTGCGCGGTCTGCCGCGCGATAGAGCGCACTTCACCGCAAAAGGCTGCGATAAAGTGGGTCAACGATATTTATATCGGTAACAAAAAGGTCTGCGGGATACTCGCCGAATCGGTGATAAGCGGCGAAAAAGCCGACAGTATCGTTATCGGGATAGGCGTTAATCTTTCCGAACCCGAAAACGGCTTTGCACCCGAGATAGCCGACCGTGCCTGCGCAGTCTTTAAGACCGCCCCCGACGGGTATTTTCAGACGCTCACTATCGCGCTCCTTAACGAGCTGTATGCCGCTCTTAATTCGCCCAAGGAGGAAATTTTGAACGCCTACCGCGAAAGATCGCTCGTTATCGGCAGGGAGGTCATTGCCGTTCGGGGGGATAAGGAGAACGAATGTTTTGTTATCGGACTGACCGACAAAGCCGAGCTTATCGTTGAATACCCCGACAGATCGCGCGGTGTGTTAAATTCCGGAGAGGTGCGCGTTAAGCTGTAGCTTATGAGGTCTACAGCTTCTCGAGCTTTGTGCCTTGAAAAAAGTAGGTCAGTATTTCTTCATAGCTCATACCGCTTTTTGCCATTTCGTTCGCGCCGTACTGGCTCATGCCGACGAGGTGTCCGCAGCCGAGCACGGAAATGTCAAATTCCCTGCCGTTCCAGCGCAGCTCAAAATGGCTTGAAGCAAGCCCCAACGCCGCGCAGAATCCCGCGCTGTCGTATACCCCCTCGCCGATGCGCAGCTTTGTAACGCTTCCGTGCGGAGTTTTTTCGGCAATGCTTATGCTTTCGTCGATGCTTTCCGCGGTCAGCTTTTCTTCCGGATAAAGCGGCGAGAGCGTTTCAGCCATTTCCTGCGGCGTTACGGTGCAGCCGCTTTTGCAGATGTCAAGGGCGGTATCGTAAGCGCATTCGACGCTTGTCAGATAGCTTATATCCTCGCCCCAGACGTCTTTTGCCGATTCGGTAAAGCCTGCGGAAATGCCGTGGAAGGCTACTATTATCGGCTCGTTTTCAAAACAAAGACAAAGCGGTGCGGCGATATCTGCGGCTGCGGAGATCCGCTTATATGCCTGCTCATACCCGCTGCCGTACACCTCTTTTGCTTCGTCCTTAGAAAAATACGCCTGGTATTTGCTTCTGTCGTCGCTTATCAGCGCGCCTTTGAGCGACCTGTCGGGAGAAGCCGCTTCGGCGGCGGCGCGGCGTTTTATGTAGGTAGAAGCGAGCACCGCCTGCGCGTTGAGCGCGTCCTGCTCAAAGTCCGCAGGCATTTGCGCGAAAACCGCCCCGATGATATACTCTTTAAGCGGTACGGCGGAAACCTCCCCGGTCTCCTCGCAGAGTATCGTTACCGTGTCGAGCGAATAGCTGCTCCTTGCGGTGCGCCGCTGTGCGTAGGTTATCAGGGGGATAGTTATTAATATCACGGCAAATGAGATAATTAATTGGATATAGGCTTTCATTTATTTTTACCTCCTTGGAAAAGAGAGTTTTTATATGTAATAGTGCTTTAGGAGCAGGAAAGATCCACTCCGCTAATATTCTGATTTTCCTAATTCTCCTAATTCTCCTAATTCTCCCCGCTGAGCGTTAAGCTCAGCGAAAAATAAAACCACCGCTGACTCTTACCTCTTACCTCTCAAATAGCCGGAGCGTCAGCGCAGGCGTTCTAACCTCTAAAACACAGCTTGACAAGTGAGCGAAAATATTGTAAAATATAATATATGAAAAGAAACGAAAAGGAGTTGAAGAAAATGTCAAATGCGGCTGCACGGAATATGCTGTATCAGCAGTTTGTGGCGAATAATGCGATAGATCCTAAGCTTTATGACAAGCATCTTGTAAAGCGCGGATTAAGAAACGCCGACGGAACGGGCGTGGTCGCCGGACTTACTAATATCTGTAACGTTCACGGCTATGTTATCAACGAGGGTGAAAAATCTCCGATACCCGGCAAGCTCGTGCTTCGCGGTTACGATATACGCGATCTTGTGAGCAACGCCGTAAAGGAAAACCGCTTTGCGTATGAGGAGATAGTTTATCTTCTGCTTATGGGAAACCTGCCGACACATGAGGAGCTTGCGGCGTTTTCGGAGCTTATGGACGAAAACCGCAGTCTGCCGTCGAATTTCTTTGAGGATATGATACTTAAAGCCCCGTCGAGGAATATCATGAACAAGATGAGCCGCGCGCTGCTCTCGCTGTATTCCTATGACGAAAATCCCGAAAACAGAAGCCCCGAATATGAAATGGCTACCGCCATATCTATAATTTCCAAGCTGCCCAACATAATGGTGTCGGCTTATCAGGTAAAAAGACGTACATACGACGGTGAAAGCATGATAATGCACCCGCTGATAAAGGGTCATTCGACCGCCGAAATGATATTGTCCGCGCTGCGCCCCGACAGGAGCTTTACCGACGAGGAGGCGAAGCTGCTGGATATCATGCTTATGCTTCACGCCGAACACGGCGGCGGAAACAATTCCACATTTACCTGCCGCGTGCTCACCTCCTCAGGAACAGACCCCTATTCGGCGTATTCCGCAGCGATAGGCTCGCTTAAGGGTCCCAAGCACGGCGGAGCTAACATCAAGGTCAACGAAATGTTCGAGTGCGTAAAGGAAAAGGTCAAAAATTGGGACGACGAGGGAGAGGTCGCCGATTTTCTTAGGAAAATTCTCCGCAAGGAAGCGTTCGACCATTCCGGACTTATCTACGGCATGGGTCACGCGGTCTACACCCTCTCCGACCCGCGCGCCGTTATCCTTAAAGAAAACGCGAGAAAGCTGACCCTCGGCACGCCGTTTGAAGCGGAATTCAAGCTGCTCGAATCCATCGAACGCCTTACCCCCGAGCTGTTCGCCGAGGTAAAGGGCGACTCAAAAGCGATGTGCGCGAACGTCGATATGTATTCGGGGCTTGTCTACAGAATGCTCGGCATTCCCGACGATCTGTTTACGCCGCTGTTCGCGGTCTCGAGAATGGCGGGCTGGTGCGCTCACCGCTTTGAAGAGCTTGTCACCGGACGCAGGATAATCCGCCCGGCGTACAAGTCGGTCATGAAGGAGCGCGAGTACGTTTCTATTGACAAGAGGGGCTGACACCTTTATTATAACGCCGATCATCTGAAAATTTTGTCAAAAATACTTATCTAAAAAAAACAAAACCGCCGTACAGCTATCAACGCTGTACGGCGGTAATTATTATTTTTTAGTCTTAACGCTCTTAGCGTCCGACCAAGCCGAATAGGTTTTGCCCGTGCCGGTCTTTTTGTATGCCTGAATGCGGAATTTGTAGGTCTTGTTGGATCTCAGCTTTGAAATGCGGTATGTCGTTTTGTCCGCCGAGATAAGCTTTATCGTCTCCCATTTTTTAGTCGAAGAGCTGTACTGCTGTATCTTGTAGCCTGAGCAGCTTACCTTTTTCCAGTTCAGCCGAACGGCGGTCCTGCTCTTTGACGTGCTCGTTATCTTTACCTTAGAGGGCTTCGTCGCGGCGGTTATTGCTTCGCTGACCGCGCCGAGCTGCTTTTCATCGCCGTTTTCAATATACGCCGCTACGCGGTATTTGTATTCCTTGCCAGGCTCGAGACCGCCCTCGCGGAGCGTTGTAACGCTCGGGTCCTCTATCGTTCCGACCGTGCCCCAGAAATCGTCGAAGCGGTAAACGATATATCCGTCCGCGCCCTTGACGGCGTTCCAGTTGACCCTTACCGCGCTGTCGGTGGAGGTGAATTTATCCTGCATCTGCACCTTGGCGGGTATCTGCTTTACCTCGCTGTGAATATCCACCTCGTCGAGAGTAATTACCTTGTCGCTGTTGTAGACCTCCTTAAGGTTCGCCTTGTTGTTGTTTACGATGTAGTCGGTGTGCCATACCATGAACCACGACCAGAGGTCGCCGTCGCTCTCGAATTTTTCAACGCTCGGCAGATTTCCGCATTCGTGGAAGGCGAGCGGCTTGCCGGTGTTGAGCGCGGCGAGCTTTTTCCAGGCGCGCAGATTCGTGGAATTGTCGTAGGTGTCCGATCCGATAACGTCGCAGTATTCATCGCCCGGATACCAGTTCTGCTTTACCTCGCCAGAATAGCCGAGCACCCATATCAGGTTGTTGAGCTTGTATTCGTTGGTGAATTTGTCGTACATCAGCCGCCAGAGCTTTATGAAATTATCCGCGCCGCCTTTGCCCCACCAGAACCACTGTCCGTCAAATTCGTGGAACGGTCTCCAGAGCACCGTGACGCCCTCGTCTTGAAGCTTCTGCAAAGCCTTAGCCGCTTTATCCCAGCTCGCCATCATGCCCTCGTATTCCTTTGTGCCCTCGGTGAGCAGCTTTGAATAGTCGGGATTATCGTTGAGCGATTCGGTGTAGCCCTTGCCGTTTACTCCGCAGTGCCAGCAGATAGTTACCAGTCCGCCCTTGCTGTGCCATTCTATGGCGCGTTTTACAACGCCGTCAAAATCGTCGTTCATGAAGTCCAGTCCGCGCATAGCCGGAAGTCTGCCGGTCTCCTTTTGGATAATGTTCATTTCATAATCTGGCGAACCCATCCAGGTCGATTCCATCTGACAGGAGATCATATTGCTGCCGAAATTGTCGCAGAGGTACTTATAGACCGCCTTTGTTTCGCTGTCGGCGTTGGGGTTCGAGATAACGCCGTCAACTACATAGTCCGCCGCGGAAGCCGCAGAGTACCTTTCCGTGAGCGCAGAAACGCTCACCGCCGCCGCGCTGACACTCATTACTGCCGCGCAGACCAACGCCAAAATTTTTGATCTTTTCAATTTTTCTTCATTTCCTTTCTTGATTTATTCTTGATTTATTGCCGCTTGACCTTTTTCCTTAATTTTTCTTCATACATCAGCTTGTCGGCTTTTCGCAGAAGCTCTTCAAAATTAACGTCCTTATCCGCCGCAAGCTTGCAGCCGCCGATACTCATTGAAACGTCATAGGGCTTGCCGGAAACGGCGTTATATTCTTCGAGCCGTGCAGCTATCGCTTTTTTTATGCTCTCTATACTCGTTTCATCGGTGAAGAACGCTATCATCTCGTCTCCGCCTATCCTCGCGCATATCGCGTCGCTCGGCGTACACGCTTTGAGCGCGTCGGCAGCCGTACAGATAGCGCAGTCGCCCTCGGCGTGACCGAAGCTGTCGTTTATATGCTTTAAGCCGTCAAGGTCGGCGAGCAGGAACGTAAGCTCTCGGCTGCCCGCGCGCTGATTTGCGATGTTGGAAAAATACATCATGCAGCTGTTGCGGTTGAGCAGCCCCGTCATCATATCTATCCGCGACATACTTTCGATGCGCTTGTTAAGATAGTGCTGATAGCGCAGGTTTCTGAAGCTTATGACGGCGGTGTTGAGCGCGGTGACGGTCTGGGAGATCTTTCTGTAGTTTTCTATATCGGTGTTGGTAAAGTGGAAGCAGACGTAGCCGAGCGGGTCGCTCTGGTAGCTTAACGCCGAGAACAAAAGCGGCATACCTCGGTCGAGCAGCTTTTCAAAATTCGGGATTTTGCCGATATTCGCCATTTCGTCAAGCAAACATCTGACGTGTACGGGAAGTCTGCCGCCGTATTCGTTATCCGCCTTGTCGCACAGCAGATTAAAAAGCTGTGAATACATCATTGCAACAATAAAG
>CANQCJ010000038.1 GCA_947589205.1 uncultured Ruminococcus sp.
TGCCTGCTCCTCCGTCATGCGCCCGAGTGCGGTTTCGCGTGCGACAAGACTATGATCGTTCGTAAGACGTTTTATATACTTATCGGTTATCATATAAGCACGCGTGTCGCCGACGTTTATTATGTATATCTTTTCACTTGTCAGCAGCATAGCCGTTAAAGTCGTACCGAGCGCAATTCCTCTGCTTTTTCCGTAAATGCAGATCCTCTCGTTGCAGCGGTCTACCGCTTCGAGCCAGTCACGCCGAATGTCAATATCTGCAAGTCCCGAAGAAATAAGCTTGGGTAATTTATCCTGAGACCAGACCCGAAAATTTTTTATGACAGTAGCGGAAGCAAGTTCGCCGCTGGAAAGTCCTCCCATGCCGTCGCAAAGCGCCAAAAATGTCATTTTCCCTTTTAAAGTAAGCATTTCCCGAACGAAAAAAGCGTCCTGATTCACCCTTTTTGATATACCCACATCGGTCGAAGCCGCAATAAGATATTCCAAAGCTATATCACCTTCCGAGTATCCTCATTTCAAATTCTTCGTCCGCAAAAGCTATCTTATCCGAGCTTGAAAGCTTATACGCCCGTTGCGGTTCAAGCTCCGCTTCATTGAGATATGTATGGTTTCTTGAATTAAGATCTATAAGATAATAATCATGCTCTCTCTTTTCGATCATCGCGTGCTTGTGTCCGACTGCCATATTGTCGTTTATGCAGTAATCGCGCGAGGGGTCTCCTCTGCCTATAAAGAATTGAGGTTTGTTTATCTCTATATTTTCAAGATTTTTCTGCCTTATCAGCACGGCTCTTTCTTCATTTGCCTCATTAACGCTGTCAGGCGGCATCAGTATTGTCATATCGCCCGCATCTTCCGGAGTTTCCGGAACCATGCCGAGCATTATCGTACCAAGATCTGCGCTGTCGTTAGTCTGCAGCGGAATATTCAGTATGGTATCGTCGGTCTGTTTAGGTTCAAGCACGGCAGGTGTAACAGACGCACCCGCTTCGCTGCTGAAGCTTTTTATACCGCCTATTCCCGCAGCGTTTTGCTTTGAAGCCGTTTCTTTGTTAAGAAATCCCGCTATGCCGCCGGAAAAGTTCTCATTTGATTTAGATTCGTTCTTTTCATTCTTTTTGATCTTTTTAAAAAATCCAAGCTTGCCGAGCTTGCCCTGCACGGGTGGGAGTGGAGTTACGGCTTCGGGCACAGGCAGCGCTTCGGCTGAGACCTTTATAACTTCGGGTTCTTCAACTATCTTTTCCTTGCTCTTAGCTTCAATATGCCCGATCGGATCCTGATAGAGCTTAGTTTCCTTTGACTGAGCAATTTCCATCGCCATACGCATATTTTTCAGCGAAAAACCGTTTCTGTCTATTATAACGTTGTGCGCCGCATTATGATAACTTATACTGCCGCTCATCTCAACGCGGCTTTCATTTATCACGTCTTTAAAAAAGCAGTAAATATCCCCGTCAAAGCTTATATCCGCAACCGGCACGCAGATAAACGATGTTGTCTTATCCACCTCGTTTATATAAACGCTGTCGATATCGAGCATTATCTGCCGAAGATCTATCATATAGTCGTCAAGACCCTCGATAGTATCTATCAGATTTATCAGCATTTTTCTAAATGACGGCTGAGACATATTTTTTGAAACATATTCTCTGAGCGTTATCTTTCCGGTGACCTCAAAAAGTATCTCGTCAAATTTACCGTTGAGTGCGTCTATTCTTATAGGCGCAAGACCCGTCGCCATGTTCCTGTTGGAATTTATCATCATATAGCTAACCTTATCGAGCTTATCCATGCTGCCGCTTAACGAAAGCACAGCGTAGACGTCGCTGCCTTTAGCAGCTCTTGTCAACATAAATCTACCACCTCATCTTTTACTTATAAGAGTTTACCTTTACAAAAACCTCGGAGTTCTGATAAATACCGAAAGCATATCCGTTTGACGAAAAAGCGTCCAGCCTGTCAAAGGCAGGATCTATCACAATATCTCCGTTTTCATCTATACAGCCCCATTTGTCGTTTACCAGTACCGGCGCATAGCCTAAATTGTAGGAATCTGCTTCATCAAAGGAAGCGTCCTTTACTAGCTTGCCCTCTTTTGAAACAAATCCCCATTTCCCGTTTATTTTTACCGCTGCAGGCTCGTCGGAGACAAACAGCTTAACGTCCTCAAAATCGTCCGAAAGCTTGTTTCCGTCAAGATCGTAAAGCGCATATTTGCCGTTTTTGCCGCCGAAAAATACCCCGTGATATGTCGCAAATTTATAAGCGTCAAGCTTTATCTCGTCAAATTCATATCCGGTAACGTCCTCAAAGGAGCTGTTGATGATCTTCCATTTTCCGTTGCTCTTGACCGCCGCTCTGTCGTTTGCAAAACAGCTTGCCGCATCGTATTCAAAATGATATTCCTTCATATCCTTGTCGATATATCCGCTAATTCCCTTCATTTTAGCCGGAGCATATTTTCCTCCAAAGCTGCCGAGATATTCCGCGGGCGTATCGGGGACGAGTTTTCTGTAGCCGTCCTCGTCGATATAGTAATATTCTCCATCCTTTTTAACAGGTATAACATCGTTCATAAGCAGACCGATGTCGTCATATTCAAGCTCATATTCAAGCTTCCCCGAAGTATTGATAAGTCCGAATTTTCCTCCGACAGTTACTCTTGCATAGCCGTCTATCCAAGGAGAAAAGCTGTCGTATTCAAATGTGCTCATGGTGTATTGACTAAGGATATTTTTGAGCCGCTCGGTGACCTCGCCCGTCTTGCCGACTTCTTTCTGCATATCTTTGAGCGTTTCATATGCCTGCTTATAATCAAGTCCTTCTATATAATGATCCGCAATGATAATATACGGCTCAGCCTGTGTTTTATCTATCTTTATAGCATCCTCACAGGCGTCTATATAAGAATCGATATCTCCAAGCTCTTTATAAAGCTCGGCTATGTGCATGGCTATTTCGTACTTTGGTCTGATAGACTGTGCAGCGGCGTATTTTTCCACCGCGTCTATGTAGATCTTTTTTTTCTCAAGCTCCTTTGCTTCCTCTATATACCCGTTATACTGCGCCTCTATCCGCGAATTGTAGGTCAATACGTTCTGCCATGAAAAAACGAGCATAAGAGCCAATATCGCCAATATAAGCATCGGCATAGATTTGTTCATGTACTATTACCTCCAACTATCCTCAAAGCAATACATAATAAGCGGTCAGTCCGGCAAGGATAAACGGTGCCATCGGTATGGCGGTCTTCCAGCCGGCTTTTTTTACTATAAGCATACCTATCCCGAATACGGCGGAAAAAAACAGTGAATACATCATTACCTGTACTATTCCCGCAAGTCCGCAGAACGCACCGATGACGGAATATAATTTCATATCCCCCGCGCCTATGCCGCCTTTTGATATAAACATACCGATAAGTATAACTATTGCACCGATCAACATTCCGAAAACCGAAAACAGCAGCGCACTCATTATCCTTACATCGTAAAATATCCTTTGAAAAATTATCCCGACAAAACGCAAGCCTAACAGCAGCAAAAGCAGCTTATTTGGTATTTTTTTGAATTTTATATCGGTCGCAGTCATTATCACAAGCGCGTCCCAGAGCAGGACAAGCTGTATCATGTACGGTATGTCAAGTTGTTTTTTCTGACAAAACATTACTCCAAACACCGCCGTAAGCTCATATGCGAATGTGAAGATCACCATCAGCTTTTTCTTGTCATTTTTATCACTGTCCTGTTTGCAGGCATAAGCATATTCAAATTTCACCGCGGCAAAAGCCATAAAAAACGATATGACTACAGCGGCAGCATATTTGATAACGATCAATCGTTTCACTCCTATTTATAAAGTTGGTCAAGCTCGAGCGTATGCTCATTATCAGGCTTTACCCAAGCGGCAGTTACCGCTGCCTGTCTGAAATGCAGCTTTGCTTTGACCATGCCGAAGGTAAGGCTCTCGGTGTTCAAAGTATAGTCCATAACGAGTTTTATAGACCTGCCGTCAATAAGAAGCTGAGATGCGCTGAAATCCACATCATCGGTACTTTCTATGCCGATGCTTTTGTAATATTCCTCCACCTTTGACGGGTCACCCGGACATAGATATTTCGGCATTATCGTCTTACATACGATAGGTGCAACAAGCACCGAAAAGCCCTTGCTCGCAAAGGATCTGCCGAAGATCTGTATAACGGCTTTAAGTTGGTCGGCGGGGTTGCCATTGTTTTTAAGCGAATCAAGATACTTGCTTATATTCTGTACCTCCCCCTTCATAGTTTCCAAATTGTTTCCGATACCCTCCCAATCGACACTCTCCAGTCCGTCGCTGAAATCAATATTATTTTCAAGCTCTCCCGCCGACTCGGAAAAGCTCAGCACGTTTCCTATAGCATCGTTAAGGTCCTTGACATTTGCCGAAGCGTTGGTATCCTGTCCGGAAAGAATTTTAGTAAGTCCCGTTTTATCGAGAATATAGTAATAACCTGAGATCTCCTTTGCCGTCTGACCGAGAGCGTACTGTATATTCGCCTGTACTCTTATTATTAAAGCCAGAAACATCAGCGCGAGTATAGCCAGCATAAAGATAGTCATTCCGAGAGCCGCGTCTATCGAGAACGCTCCTCTTTCGTCTCTTTTTTTCATAAGATCCTCACTTCCTTATATCAATAGCCGAACACGCCGGTGTAGTTTATCGTGACCTCGTTATCACCAAGCTCCGAAAAGTCCGGCTGTATCTCCGAGCTTCCCTCGACATCATTCTGATTGTCCTGAACGTTCCAGTCAAATAACGTTCCCATTTTGACCTTTGCGCTTACGGATACAAGTGTAGGCGATGAAACTATATCAAAATCGTTATTCTTATTTTTTGCGTTTACATTAGCTTCGATAAGCGCAGCCGCTCTTTTTAACATTTTATCTTCTTTTTCATCGCTTATAAGATTTATCAGCACGAATATCTTGCAGTATTCCTTATAGTTTAGGGTAATTCCACCGGAGCTGCCGTTCGTATCGTTCGTAGTCAGGACCGAAGAGCTTTCCGCTCCGCTCGAGCCGCCGCCTATCTCCGCTGTAAAATCGTTCATTCCCTCATGGAATTTGCTCTTCAGCTCAGTTGCGGCTTCGCCGCTGCTTTCTTTTATCTTCTGCTTGAATTGTTCCTCATAGGTTTTCAGCTTTGCATCTATAATATCGCTAAAGTCATTTATTTTTCCATCAATGATATCCGTAAACATTTCTTTTATATTATTGCCGTCCGAATCAAAGACCGCTATAGCGTCATTAAGCTCTTTTCTTATATCGCTTTCTTTTGAATTATAGAACTGCAAAGCCAGATCCTTTATTAGTCCGTCGTTCATAGCACTGATATTTGCTTTTATCGTATTAAGAGCGGTGTCAACAGCCTCGCTGACCCTTTGAGCCGATTGATTTGCCATACCGATAAGAGGGGTCATCTGATTTACTATCGGCGTTATAAACTGATTATGTATCGTTGTTTTTATCTGTTCTCTCTGTTCCTCGACAAACCTGACTATCTGCTCATCTACTTTATCTATAACATCGCCTATCTTCTCATTTCCCGTTACAACAAGACTGTCAAGCGCACTGTCAAATGCACCCTCTACGGTCTCACCTACCTTTTTAGTGACTTCTGTTATCACTTTTTCTCCGGCGTTTGCTAATGCGCCGTAAGGAGAGCAGATAAAGGTATTTACGTTTTTAAATATCGGCACGTCCTTGCCATCTTTAAGCTGAGCGAGATCCACCGCGCTTTCGGCAAGCGCGAGACCTATCGTTATCGCCGCCTGCACTATCGGTACACCAACGACCGTCCAGCCGGCTATCGCAGTTGCTACCTGAAGTGCAAAGCTTTGTATATCAGATGCCGTGAAGGCGTAAATGGCATTGCAGGCAAATCTTATCGTAAAGATCATTGCTTCGGTCTTTCCGACCGAGGCGTCAAGATTTTCATCGCCCCATAGGATAAACTCTATTTCCTTACCATACCAATTTGCATTTATGTTAAGGCTTCGAGCCGCATTCTCATCATTGCTGTAACCGTTAAGAAGCGTAAGCTCCTCCTGCTTCTTATCGGTCTGACAGGTGAACATTTCCGTAAGATATTCTTCAACATACGCATGATCTCTTGCATTTTCTGCAAGCCTTGTAAAATTATCCAACAGGCTGGTAGCTACACTGAGCTCAAGTGCGGGATTTCCGGAGACTTCTCCGTCACTGTTGACAGATACGCCGGAAACGGTGGATTTATTTTCTTCGGCAGCGAGGTTTCCGTTGTTTATTTTTTTCATTATATCGCCGACTTTAATGTTATCCTGTTCGCTCGTACTTCCGCCAGAGCTGCCTGAGCCGCTGCTTGGCTCTACCGGAGTACTTGTCGGCGTTCCGTCTGCGTTTACCTGTGCATATGATGTTGTATTATCATACGCAGCCTGTTCTTCGGTTTTTAATGTGCTTCCTTTAGGCGGATCAGCTATCTGCTTGAGCGTATAATAGAACCTCTCGCGTTCGTCCTCCTCCGTCTGACTGTTATTTCCGCTGCTGTAAAGCTTGCCGTCTATGATGTTTTCATCTATAAATTTATCCATATCAACTCCCTTTCCATCATAATCGCTCAGCATTACAGAATTTTCAACAGTACTTTTTATATCCGCATAGCTTTCAACGATGTATTTGTCATAACCCGTATTGTTTATATAACTCGGCGTGTTAGGAGCTGCGGTCACTATGGCTGTACTCATATACTTTACCGACCACAACATATCGTAAAGAGCTTCGAGCCTGTCTCTTGCTTCAATAGCTACCGCTTTCATCGCTTCAACGTCTTCCTTTTTAAAGGCTTCAGTCTGCGTTTCATAATCGCTTTTCATACTTGCTCCGGTAGCTGTATCTCCGCCGAGACCGTCTACAGATGCTTTCCAATCTGCTTTCGCAGTTTCGACCGCACCCATTGCGTTGATAACCTCGTCCAGATGAGCTATAAATTGGTTTATTTTGTTAAGAGCATTATTGATATAACCATAATATTCAAAAAAATGATCGGTTGCGTTAGAAGCGAAAAATTTTGAACCATCGGAATAAACGGATATGTCATTTGCTTTTGTAATAAGATCGTCCAGCTTGCTTTGATAGGTATTCTGTACTTCATCTGTAAACGCATCTGCAAATTTATGCTGTATAAAATGATAAGAATATACCGAACCGTCATTTTTTATTTCATCTTCTAAAAGAGCCTGAGCCGTATCTTCATCGCTGTCAAGCGAATTTTTAAACTCTTCGGTATACGTTGAAAAGGTCTCATCATATAGGCTTCTCAGCTCTTTAAGATCCTCATACTTTCCTAAAAATTCGGAAATGTTCTGCTCATAGCCTATCAATTCCTTTTGCATATCAAATTTTCTGCCGAGAGAGTCAAGGGTTTCCTCCGGAACACCGAATTTTGCGTCTAAGGCATCTATCCAGCTATCCGTGCCGCTTAAAGTAGCAAGCGATGGCAAATAAGCTTCTGTGCTTCCGGGAGACAGATTTACGCTTACCGATGGGTCGGAGGAAGTACCTTTACCCGTTACGTTAACATTTACAGTATCGCTCCAATTCAACACACTATTACTATTTATATTGTAATCCGCTATTTTTCTGAACTCTTCTTCTATTTTATTCAGACGATTTTCGGCATCGCTCAAGCTGTTCATTGACATACTGCGGATAACATCTATATTTGTATTGCGGCTTTGCGCATTGGCAAGCAGACCGTCGTAGCTCCACTGCTTGTTCTTGAACGGGCTGTTGCGATACATAAGATCGCACTTCGCCATACAGGTCAAGTTTGCCTCCAATATCATCATTAAAGTATCGATATCTTGTTGATAATCATTATATTTCTTTATATAAGCATTATAACAGTCGTCAGGGTTATTGCTGTCTCCCTCAATATCCTTATAAGCCTTTTTGCAGGGGTCGCTGAGACCGTTGAGCTTTTCGGTATAGGTCACCTTCTGCTCGAGTACCTCTGTCTGCTTTGAGGAATCCTTAAGAAAATCTAATTTATTAAAGATCGTTGATACTATAGATATAGGTCCCTTGTATTTCATATAGTCGATTATCTGACGCTTTAATATCGCGGGATTGCCGAGGTTTGCGCCCTCTACCGCTTCATAATTGAACTCCTCAAGCTTTAGCTGCAGGAAGTTGTCAACGTCATCCGGTGTTGTATTTCCGCTCATAACAAGGTCGGTAAGCTCCTGCGCCATGCCCTGAACATACTGATCCTCCGTGCCGGATTCCTTGAGCGTGCTTTCTATTGTTTGAGAATAATACGCCGTAAGTGCATTTTCCAACTGCTCCGGAGTCTTTGCTACGGCAAATAAACCGTACATATCCTCAAGCACCTGCTCATATTCCGACAGCGCGGAATTCATAGTTAGATCGCCCGCGCTCGCTACGACTACTCTTGCCGACTGCAGCCGGGAAGCGTCTATTATCATCGTGGTATATGTTACCATAGGAAGCATTATAAGACACAGGAAAATAGATATAAGTCCCTTTTCCTTTCTCATAAGATCAAGCAGCATTTCTTTCACTCCTTTAAAAATTTTAGTTTTACAATACTCCCCAGTCGTGAAGTATCTTATCGAGCTTGCCCTTCATTTCGTCAATGTTTATACCGAGACGCAGTGCAAGCTGCTTTATCGCGTCGACTGCAAAATCGGTATTTCTTACAAGCTCGTCAACGTCGTTGACCGAAGCCTGTACGCTTACTGAAACTGTCGGGGTGTCTATTCCAAAAAATTCCAATATCGGAAAATCCACAAGCGGCTGCGTTACCTTTACCTTTACATACTGCGTAATAAAATAATTGTCGCAGCTTATCTCTGTTGTGACATTTCCGCCGCTGCCGATTATCGAATTTTTTTCTACGAGCTTGTTCAGCGTTGCTTCGTATATCCCCGCCCTGTCGCCGAGCGGGTCGGACGACCAATAGCGGTAGGCAAGTGTTTTTACCTCACCGGAGTTGAACGAAAGTGCGATATGTCCGTTAAAGGAGTCATCATCTCCGAGATCGCCCTCTACCGCCCCGGTGCTGAAAACATTGTCCGCACCGTTCATTTTAGTAAGCGAGCTGTACCCCGGAAGCGCGACCTCGCGCGAAGCGATTATCGCGATTTTCTGGGCGTATCCGGATAGAGTTGCTATCTGTAAAATATAAAGTCCCATATATATTAAAACGACTATAAGCAGAAAAACTACCGGATATATTATCGCCGCTTCTACCATCATAGCCGCGCCGTTTTCATCTTTAAATAGTTTTTTCATGTAATATCCCCCTTTAAAGATCTTCAAAACGTCAGATGCCTTTCTCATCTGCTGCTTTGAAGATCCCCCGCCCTTTTTCGGGCGGGAAACCTTTAGCAATTAATTTTAGAAGCAAAAAACATTTTAGTGTTAAGGACCCGTGCCAGTTGTGTTACCACTAAAGAGGTCATCAACCCTTTGCCTGATTTTATCGAAAATATAACCAATAAGCCCCTGATTGTTTCCCGAGAAATTCTTAGTAAGTACCTCAATAAGAAGACCTGCTATAATTACAGCAACTGCAACAAGTATAACAACCTCCATGGTCTCCATGCCTGCTTCTTCTTCACAGAACTTTTCAAATTTGCTTTTAGCCTTTAAGTAAGCTCCGTAAATTTTAAAAGACAATTCGTTCAGCATATTCTTTCACCCCCTTTCGCGTTTTATATTCCGCCCATCATTGATGTTACCATAGGAATAATAACAATTGCCATAATTCCTGCAAACATAATAAGATTAGGCACAAGCAGCTTCTGGGCAGCTATTTCGCCCTTTTGCCTTGATATTTGTTTTTTCTGCTCCCATGCTTCGTCCGCCATTATCTTCATCGAATCTACAGATTCAGAAGCTCCTCTGTTTATTGCCTGAACATAAATTGACGAGAATTTTCTCATCTCCTTGATGCCGCACCTTGTCGCAAAGCCGCTCATAGCGTCCTCTATCGACATACCCTCGAGTATATCCTTTGAGGTCGTTCTCATTTCTTCATAAAGCGTATGTTCAAAGTTTGAATTAGCCACCTCGTCCCATGCACGCCTTACAAGCATTCCGGCGTTGACAAGAAGCGTTAGCTTTGAGACCATTTTCGGGAATTCGCTGAGTATATCTTCTTTTTTGTTTTTTATCGCCGCATTTATGCTCGAATTTACTCCGTATATCATAGCATAAGCCAGCAAGATTCCCGTAAGAAGACCGATATATGACTGCAAAAAGCATATCATCATAAGTCCGAGCGGGATAAAGGTCAGTATCAGCGAGATAGTCGCCGCGGTGCTGACATAGTAATACAGCTCAGCGTTGTGCTTACCGAAAACCTCCGCAAGCCCCTTCATTTTTTCGACCGCCTTAACGCTCGCCGTTATTTTCTTACCCTTTGCCTGCTCGTATATCTCTATACAGCCGAGCCCCAAAAAATATATCTGCTTTAAGGTAAATATCTTAGGATCTACCCCGTCAAGTATTCCGGCATAGGGCTTTTTGAATTTTATGTACAAAAATAACCAAAGCGCGAACATGACCGTAGCCAGCACAAGGCATATCCACATAAGCGAATAAAGCATATAAATATTTCCCCCTCTCTCAGACCTTTATATCAACTATCTTAGTACCCATCCAGTAAGCAAACACGAACAAACCGAGAGCTATCGTCTTGACAATAATTGTAAGCATATCAACAGTACCGTCACCGAAGGATCTTGTCAGCAGCGACATTACGAGCGGCATTATCGCAAGTATGTTGAGCTGATTTTTCTGACCGGTGACCATGGTCTGTATCTCAAGCTCGACCTCGAGCTTGTCGCCTATTATATCTCTCGTCTCGCGTATTACCTTAGCGACGTCTCCGCCAAGCTCTGTAGAAACGTCAAAAACACTTGCAAAGCTTTTTATATCGTCAATACCGCTGCGCGCTGCAAAATCGTTGAGCAGGTCTTTTATTTCCAGACCCTGATTGTCATGCGCCGAGCAGAGAAGATAAAGCTCCTTAGCAATATAAGACCCCTCTCCGTGCTCAGTCACCATATCGCTGTAAGCGGAATGAAAAGCCCTGTTAGCGGTCATTCCGACAGTATAGGAGTTACTGAGCGATTCAAGCAGGTCTCTGAATTGGAGCCGAAGATCGGAAAGTCTTTTTCTTTGGAGCATATTTCTGTAAATAGCGATAGCCTTATATGCGCAGACAAGACCCACGATAATACCGAGCGCACTGCTTGAATAATAGATGTAGCTTGCGCCGTAGCCGATAACGAACCCGCACATAACGGCAAGCATTTTCTGCAAAGCGGTAAGAACATACACCGTATAATCCGTACCCGCACCGGTTATTCCGTAATTAAGCTCTATTTTCTTTTTGGAGCTTTTCTTTTCCTTTTGTTTTTTTTCCTTCTTTTCTTTTTTCATAAGTCATATATCCTCCAAAATACCCGCCTGTCTGAGCTTTCCAATTTTCTTCATAGGATTGCTTGTCCTCAAAAGCTTGCCCGAGACGTGTTCAAGCGTTGATTTTTCGTCCTCTTCAAAGACAAACAGCGGATTTAACAGTATTTCCCCGTTCTCATATCCGAGCACCTCTGTTATCTCGACCACCTTTCGCGAGTGATCTCTCATTCTCGAAAGATGTATTATCATATCGAGTGCAGAGCCTATCTGTCTTTGTACCGCACTCAGCGGCAGACCTGACGCGCCCTGGAGCACCATCGTTTCAAGTCTTGAAAGCATATCCTTAGCCGAATTGGCATGACCTGTAGAAAGCGAGCCGTCATGTCCGGTATTCATAGCCTGCAGCATATCTAGAGCCTCCTCGCCGCGTACCTCTCCGACAACTATCCTTTCCGGTCTCATACGAAGCGAGGACTTTATAAGATCCTTTATGGTTATAGCACCCTTGCCCTCGGCGTTAGCCTGCTTTGTTTCAAGACTTACAAGGTTGTCCACGCCGGTTATTTGAAGCTCTGCGGAATCCTCTATAGTTATAACGCGCTCGTCAAACGGTATGTAGTTTGAAAGTGCGTTAAGAAACGTAGTTTTTCCGCTGCCTGTTCCTCCGCTTATAAATATATTGTATTTTGCTTCAACAAAAAGTCTCAGCTTTGCAGCTATCTCGTTGGTTATTGAACCGTATTCGATAAGCTTTTCTATGCTCATAGGCTTCTTTGAGAATTTTCTTATAGTGACGGTATCGCCGCCCATAGCTATAGGGTGAAGGACGATATTAACGCGCGAGCCGTCCTTTAATCTTGCATCGACGATAGGGCTTGCTTCGTTTACCTCTCTTCCGCAAATATCAACTATACGGTGTATTATTTTTCTTAGCTGCAAGGCTCCCTCTTCGGTGTCATTTGCAAAACGCTGGTCGTAACGCATAACACGTCCGTTTTTTTCCACAAATATATTATCCGGACCGTTCACCATGACCTCTGTTATCGTTTCATCAATAAGTATAGCTTCGAGCAGACCGAGACCGCGGTATATTCCGTATACCTGTTCGATAATGCGTCCCTTGTCCTCCGGCGAAAGATATACGAGCGTTCCCTCGGAGGTCTTATAATCGCTCAGATCATCGATAAGCGTATCGAGCAGATCTCTGATGTACATTCTGTAGGTCTCATCGTCCGCTTCGCGGTACATCTGCACGCCCTCAGCCTTGCTCATCGCGCGTTCAAAGCCCTGCTGAGCTTCTGTCGACTTGCCGGACGTACCGGTCTCGCCCTCGTCTATCATTTTGGATATTTTCTTGACGATCTCATCTATCACATCGTTTTTGCTCATTTTAATTTCCATAGCTTTTCTCCATATGAGTGGTTCAGACGTTTAAGGCAACAGCAGGCTTGAATCTTGAAAATACGTCCTTTTTCCCCACCTCGTTGAGTATCTGCTGAGTAGTTATCCTCGACTGCTCGCCGGTGCGGTATCTTGCAAGCTTAGCAATGATCTCCATATCCTTGACAACGTTCTTTTCATCGTTCATTCCGTAATACTGATTAAGCAAAAGAAATTTCTCCGGCATTTCCCCTTCGGTATCTCTTTCTATAAGCTCAAAATATCTCTGTATCTTTGCAAGCTTTACGTTGGATATATCCGAGCCGGACGATACGAGCGTTACCTTGTCGGAAAGCTGTATAAGCTTTTTAAGCATAGGTCCTACAAAAAGGTCGGTATCTATTATTATATATCTGTAATTGAATTTTTCCTTTAGCATATTAAGGATAGTCTCCAGCCCCTGCGCTCCGAGCGAATTGCTTTCTATCATGTTGGTGTAGCCCTTTATAAATGAAACGCTGCCCTGCTGCTGAAGAGTGTCCTTTGAGATCACTTCCTTGAGCACCTGATAAACGGCATTATCGGTATATTTTGTTTTCAGCACAGCAATAACATCGGTAATGCTTTTTCTTCCCTCGGCGTGGAAAAACATCTGATCGGACGAATGCTGTTCTAAATTTATATAAATTGTTTCTCCGACCTCCGAAAGAGCTATCGCGCAGGCTGCCGCCATTGTAGAGCTTCCCGCCCCGCCGTGTACCGGCAGAAAGGTTATTATCTCGCAGGACTTTTCCCCGGCATCCTCTCTTTCGACCGTCTTTATAACGCGATTTTTCTTTTTTTCATAAAGCGAGCATATCCTTGAATATATCCTGCTAAGCGGACTGTATTTAAAGATCGTTTCCTTATCGTCAACTATCTCGTTTGTTTCGGAAATATACGCAAATACAGCTTTTTTGAATCTTTCCTCATTTTCTTTGGAAAATTCTCCTTCCGTCTCGGGATCTATCAGAACGGCATCATACTCCCCGCCGCCGGCTTCCTCGATAAACGCTTCCATGCTGTCAAATACCGTTATCCCCGCATCAGCATATTTTTTACTCATAAAATGCTTGAATCTTCTTATGTATGTCGTATTTCTGTCAATTACAAGTATCTTCATACCGCTCCGCCCTTTGTTTATGATTTTATATCCTAAAGTTGTAAGCTTTAAGATATAACGTTTGTCAAATAATAACAGTTATATATAAATATTATAACACAAAG